>JASFMO010000089.1:0-9544 GCA_050117535.1 Gemmatimonadales bacterium
TTTTGCTTGTTCTCCAGCATGCCGGCGCGGTGCCAGCGTTCCCCAAATTCGCTTCCACCCCGCAAGTTTGCCATCGCGTAGACGCCGCCGCGCTCTACAAACGCCAAGGCCATCGGGTCGAACCGTGGAGTCAGCGCCGCCAGAAACCCACCATACCCCGCAAGCCACGTAGGATGATCCCCCGTAAGATCCAGCCCGGCCCGGTGCACCAGGACCATCGGAATCCGCGTACCGTCTTTCGACGGATACCAAACTTGCTTGACCTCGAAGCCGGCCGGGTCGAATGACACGTTCCGCTGGGTCCATACGTCTCGCTCGCCGGAGTCGAGATCGATGCGGTACGTGATCGCCGGCTGCGTGAAGGATGAGAGGGTGAGGAACGCTTTGCCCTCGCCGCCGCTGCGGATGCTGGCCGTGTGAAGTTCGGGCACGGCAAGGTCCCCAGCCGGCGTGCCATCGAGCTCGAAGATCTTGATCCGCGGGCTCACATCGTGCAGATAGGTAGCGTACAGTTTGTCCTCGATGAAGGTGAAGCTCTGCAGCGGGTCCGCGGATTCAGGTATGACTACAGTCCAGTCGTCACGACGCGGTCGCTCGAGGTCAACGGCGACGATCCGATTGTTGGGTGCGTCCAGATTGGTGAGCATGTACAACTTGCCCGCGTGGAATTGGGGGTAGAATCTCGCATCAAGCTCGGGCCCCGCGATCTCCGTTATCGGCCCGCCGTTGGACATGTCCTGAGCGTAGACTTCGATCCGCGACCAGCCATGCCAGACATCGTAGATGAAGTATCGTCCGCCATCGACCTGTCGCAGGCCGACGAACTTGTCGGGTCCGTACCCTTGCCCAAACAGCTCCTCGTCGCTCGAGATCTCGGTGCCCAACCGATGGAAGCGGATGCGCGCGCCGCTCGTACGCGAGCGAGCACTGTAGTAGAAGCCGCTCCCGTCTCGATTCCACGAGATGCTGCTGTAGAGTCCGTTCGGTAGACTGTCGGGAAGGTCGGCGCCTGTCTCGAGATCCCGAATACGGATCTCGACCTCATCCTGCCCGCCGTGCCGCACTCTGTAGATCAGATATCTCCCGTCATGCGAGCTCGACCCGATTTCGGCCCGGACGGTGTTGTCCGGACTCCAGCCGTGGGGATCGATGATGACCTCGTACTCGGCTTCGGGATCGAGCGGCACCGACGAGTCTGGCGCAGGCCGGCGGTAGATCACCGGCAGTTCCGTCCCTTGGCGGCGCAGCCAGAAGTACTCATAGTCGCCGCCTCGAATCGGCGAGCCGAAGTCGTGGGCGTCCATCAACGCCGCCAGCCGGGTCTCGAGTTCCGTGCGCAACGGCGACTGTCCGATGATGGTCTCGGCATAGGCATTCTGGGCGTCGATCCAGGCGCGCGTCTCGGGACTCTCTTGGTCCTCGAGCCAGCGATATGGATCGACGAACTCGATGCCGTGCAGAGTGTCGGCGACGGGCTCGCTTCGCGACTCGGGCGGCGGCGGGTAAGCAGGGGAGCATGCCCACACCGAGAAGAAAACGGCGAGCGAGGCGGCTGCCTTGAACGGTAGCGCCTGAGCGGCGTGCGCGCTCGATCGTATCGGAGATCTCATCGCTTATCCTTTTGTGGACGCCCGCCGTTCAGCCGGCGGGTGTGGACGCGGTGCCCGAGCGTCCGTGCTCGGTCTCGCCGATCGCGGCATTGACTTCCTCCAATACGTCACGACCCGAGAGGTCGATCGCCACCGCGCGGCGGAAGTCGAGGTCGATCCCGTGTTCGCGCGCCAGGATGAGCGCGTCGACAACGGCCATGACATTGCCCCCGGCTAGGTGGAGCGCCTCGAGGTCGCTCGAGTCCAATTCGAGGCCAGCTCGGCTGGCGGCGATCAGAGGAGCCAGGATACGGTGTGGCTTGGTGCCCCGCAGGCGCATCAGCAGAACGCCCAGCAGCGGGACATCAACGCCGGCGGCTCGCGCCATCATCCACCAGCGCAGTGGGAACATCAAAGCGGCCGCGGTGACCACGAGGATCACGGCAAACAGGAAGCTGACGTTCGCTCCAGCCAGGTGTCCTTCCATGCCTTTACGTACCATCGTGAAAACGGTGAAGCTGCCTGAGTAGATCTAGCGTGTGTCGCGGGCGTGGGAAACCCCGACAATCACGGTTGGGTCGGGCGCGGCCAGCGCTGCGGGAGAAGAGTGGATGTGGTCTCCTCCGACGGTGGCGCAGTCGCTCCTGACGCCATACCAGTGTTGCACCGCGCAGCCATTCTGCGGCACGAGAACGACGCACCGCGGAAGAGCAGGCGCCGCTCTTGGCGTCATTGCTTCGATACCGGCGCGTCAAAATCGGCACGCGGTTTGCCCTGCGGGCAAGAGCGGTTCGGGCTGCGAATGATACCGTGGGCCGGGCTGTATGGGACTCTTCTGCCGCGGTCGGCATGAACCGTGGTCGGACTCGCGGTGGAAGGGTCCCGACCAATGCAAAGTCGACACGACTCCCGCCTTAACGCGCTTTTCGAGAGAGGGGCGTGGATCGCACGACTCGTATCCATGGCTGTGGCCTTGAGCGTGCTGTGTCAGACAGGGCTGGGGCACGGGCTCTTGCCGAGCGAGTGTCCCAGCCGTCTTGTGTAGCAACCGACCTGGCGCGATATACCCTCCAATATAGGTTGATAGCGGCCCCTGACGGCGATCGAACGGTGGGGCGGTATTCGTGCCATTTCAGGGCACGCGCGAGAACCCAATCCCAACACTGGAGAAACATTCTCAATGACACAGAATCCGGACGCCCTGACTTCGAGCGCTGCCGGGCTGCCGCGGCTTGGGATGCCGGCGCCTCAGTTCGAGGTTGCCACGACTCACGGGACCATTCGGCTCGAGGACTTCAAGGGCAGTTGGCTCATACTGTTCTCTCATCCGGCGGACTTTACCCCTGTGTGCACCACCGAGTTCATCGCCTTCGCCGAGATCCACGATCGGCTGCGGGCGATGAACTGCGAGTTGATGGGCCTGAGCATAGACAGCGTGTACTCGCACATCGCTTGGGTTCGCAACATCGAAGAGAAGATGGGGGTGAAGGTCGACTTCCCGGTGATTGCGGACCTCAACAAAGAGGTCGCGACGAAGTACGGGATGATCTCACCCGGCGAGAGCAAGACGGAGACGTCCCGCTGCGTCTTCGTCATCGATCCGAATCAGATCCTGCGGGCGATGGTCTACTACCCGCTCACGACGGGCCGCAACATGGATGAGATCTTGCGGTTGATCCAAGCTCTGCAGACGACCGACGAACACCAGGTGGCAACCCCAGCCAACTGGCGTCCCGGCGACAAGGTCATACTGCCGCCGCCACAGACTCAGGATGCGGCGGCGGAGCGCATCGGCGCGCAGGGCCTCGAGTGTACCGATTGGTACTTCTGCAAGAAGGAACTCTAGCACGGAGCTGAAGGCGAGCGTTATGGCCTGCATCAACCCTGACGGCTCCCTGACTCTCGTAGCGCGTGATGTGCTCCGGGCGCTCGAACAACCGCGCTCGGTCGAAGAGATCCACCAGGTCGCACGTCAGCCCACTTATCGTGTCCGCGCCAGTCTGAGGGAGATGGGAGAGATCGGGCTGGTTACCGAGACAGAGGGCCGCTACTCCATCACGGAAGCCGGCAGAGCGCGGTTGGACGACTAGGGTGTCCGAACCGGGGTGATCGACCGGTAGGATTCGGTCACTCCGGATTCTCAGCCGCCTCCCACAGACGGTCGGCCAGCGACTCCAGCGCCGAGCGGTCGGGAAGGCGCGCCAGCCATCGCTCGGGGATCGCCGCGGCTCCGAACCGGGCACCGAGCACGGCGCCGACCACAGCGCCGTTGGTGTCCGTGTCGCCGCCGGCGTTGACGACCGACCTCACAGCTTCTTCGAACTCGTTCGCATTCAAGAACGCCCACAGACCGGCCGTCATCGTCCGAACGGTGTAGCCCATCGAGGACTTCTCATCCAACTCCAGGCCAGCCAGATCGGTGACGGCCGCCCTGCGTGTGGCCTGGGCGATCTCGTTGGGTGCTCCAACGCGCTCGAGACCTTCCGCCAACTCGTGAAGCGTCCAGTGCGAGCCGGCGAGGCCGTGCGCGATCGCCGCGCAGATGGCGACGCTGCTCCAAACGCATCGCGGGTCGTAATGGGTGACGCGAGCGCTGTGGCCGGCATCCTCGATCAGCCGTGTCGGTTCCCGTCGCCAGCGCAGCGCCACCGGCGCGCATCGCATCACGGCGCCGTTTCCAGCGGCTCGGCGACCGGAGCTCTCCCAGATCGCTCGCGCCGCCTCCGATCCTCGGCCACCCGCCCGGGCGAGACTCAATACCCGATGGGTCTGAATTCCGATGCCACGGCCGCTCGCCTCCATCCAGCGGATCAGTCGCCGCAGGTAGTCATCGGGGTCGAACACTCCAGCACCCAACAACGACTCGCCCAGCTCGATCGTCTGCGCGACGTCATCGTCCCAAGGCACGCCGGACTCTTCCGCCGGAATCTCGGTCATGCCGGCGGGCATCACCGAGCGTATCTGCTCGGCCGTCAAACCCTCCACGGGGCAGCCGAGCGCATTGCCCGCCGCTAGCCCGAGCAGGGTACCACGATATCGGCTGCGGCCGTCCTCGGGCGCGAGCGGCTGCGTGGCGGGCTGGAGAAAGCGAAGTAGCGGTTCCATGATAATGAAAGCTAACGACGTCTCGCGTTCCCTGCACGGTTGCGGCGGCCCAGTCAGACGTGGGCGGCGCAGCGGCACGAAACGGAGAACGCCATCGGATGGGGAGTCTGCGGAGCCGTGGTTAGGTCAGAATGTCCGAACCAGGCTGAAAAGACGGCTATGGTGGGGAGCTCAAGAAGCCTGTCGCATAAGAAGAGCCGGCACGAACACCCAAGAGCACCCGTGCCGGCTTGCGATGCTGTCTCTCGGGCCCAAACGTCAGATGAAGGCTAGGAATATCGCGACTAAGAGGATGGGCACGACGACGGAAAGAGGAATACGAGGCCGCATGAGGTGGACTCCCTGTGTAGCCCGCGGCGGGGCCGGGCGGTCCCAAGTTCACTGATAGTATTGCAACGGTCGTGCCGCGCCGAGGTGGCCGCCGACCGGACTCGGAACCCTGCGGTCGCCTCCTGTAGCCGTACGGTGCGCGAGCGCCGGAGGACCGGGGTGGAGCCACACGGCTCGTTGATATCGCACAATCGAGCCGGAACTCCGACATCGTCCTCGGGCCAGGCGGGACTATCGGTAGCCGCCCCCGGGGTGGTAGCGAACCTGGATCTCGGTCTGCGCGTCGGGGACCAGCCTGATGTTGCCAGCGCGAATGATTTGGAGCGAAGGCGTGATCTTTCCCGACTCGCCCAAGGGGTCGTATTCGCCGTCACCCAGCCAGAAGTGAAAGGTGTCGTCGATCTCTCGCCTGCTCCAGCGAGTCAGGACCTGCTCGTAGTACTCGATCACTTGCTGCGGGGCGTCGGTTGTAACCAGGATCACTGCGGGCAGCGTCTCATACCTCTCGCCTGAGCTCGACGACAGAGACCGCACCGGCTTCGATCGGATGACCAGCGCGTTGGGATAGGGGGGGACCTCCACCTGAGCGCGCGACGGCACCGTGGCATTGAGGACGGACGTGACTTCGATCCGCAGGTAGGGATCACTGCCCACATCCTCGGGGATCGGGGCCTTGCGGGCGTAGGGACGTCGTTGCCCGTCGGCCGGCTCCGCTGTTGCCAGCACAGAGGCCACCGTCAGGACGGGTATTAGGGAGCCAGCTCTGGTCTTCCAATCGATCATGGTTGCCCGACTAAGGTAATGCCTCTGTCGACCCGCTGACCACCGTTAGATGTCAGACCCCGGCCGTAAGTTCCCTTTGGGCGCGTCGGGACCGCTACAAGGAGTCAAATACGCTCGATATGAGGCTGGCCGATCCACAGGAACACGAGGCGTTGGAGTTCTACCCGCTGGTCGATCCTCAGCCGAGGCAGCTGCGCCGCGAGCTGCTGCGGGATGCGTGGGAGGCTGGGAAACTGACCATCGGCGAGGTTGGGACGGGCAAGGTACCCGAGCTTCAGTTCGAGAATCGGAGCGGCTCGGATGTCCTGGTTCTCGATGGCGAGCAGTTGATTGGCGCTAAGCAGAACCGTCTAACCAACCGCACGATTCAGCTTTCGGCGCACAGTACCACGACCATACCCGTGTCCTGCATGGAACAGGGGCGCTGGCACTTCCAGTCCCGTGAGTTCCGCCACGGTGATCACTGTTCACCGGCCGGCCTAAGGCGCGTGGCCCGGCGGACGGAGGCGACCTGTGCAGCGGAGAGCATCGCGGCGTCGCCGGAGGTGCTCTCGTGCGGCCAGGCCGATGTTTGGGACGAAATCTCGAGCTATGAGTCCAGCCTGGGCGAGCGCTCGACCACGGGCGCTCTCAATGATCTTTATGGACACAGGGCGCTCGACCTCGAACAGTTGTCGCGACATTTTCCCTCGGTCGACGATCAGATCGGCTTGCTCGCCTTTCTGGGTGGCGAGCCGCTGGGGATGGATGTCATCGGGTGTCATCGGCTCTATGCGCGACTACACAAGCGGTTAGTAAGCGGGTACGTCATGGACGCGCTCACGATGCGTGGTAGTCGAGCGCGCCGGCGGGTCGACGCGGCGCCGGCCAGTGAGTTCTTGCATAAGGTACAAACGGCGGAGCGAACCGATGCACCAACCGTGGGTTGCGGCACGTATCGCGTCTTGACCGACGCGGTGCTGGGAGGCGAGCTGGAAGTGACGCGGGAGATGGTTCACCTGTCGGCGTTCCCGCGCCACGGCGATTCCACCAGTGACGGACCTCCGCTGTCGCGTGCCCATCGCCGCCGCTGGAGAAGCCGCACGGCCGACTAGATCGGCCCGATCCCCGGGCGGTCCAGCGCCGTCTTCAGTCGCTGCGCCCACCCCGTCCCCCGGCTCAGGCAACCTCAGCCCTCGAGGGGTGGGTGCGGCGTCTCGGCAAGGTATCGGTAGCCGCGCGGCTCGCCGAGACCGCGCGTCCAAGAGTGTGCCGAGGCATGTGTTGAGGGCGTGTAGATCGCGAGTGGACCCGCGCGCGCCGGCGGAACCGACGCGACAGCGAACCTGGCATCCCTCGCGACTTACCCTTGCACGAGGGTTCGACTTCTTACCGTCAGGTCGTCCACGCGGTCGAGGTCAACCGCCACGCCCAGGCCCGGCGTTCCGCGGGGCACGGTCACCATTCCTTCGTCGTCCATCGTCCATTCGGGGGTGACGATGTCTCGCTTCCAATACCGGGCGCTCGGGCTGAGATCGCCGGCGATCGTGAAGTTGGGTAGTGACGCCAGCGCTACGTTGTAGGCCCGTCCTATGCCGCTCTCGAGCATGCCGCCGTGCCAGACCGGGATCTGCTGGGCAGCGCAGAGGGAATGGATCGCCAGCGACGGCGTGTATCCGCCGACCCGGCCGGGCTTGATGTTGATGATCTTTCCGGCTCTCAGCTCCAGCATGTCGCGCGCCCGGTCGATGCCGGTGATCGATTCGTCCAGACAGATCGGGGTGCGCAGACGCTTCTGTAGGCCCGCGTGACGCACCAGGTCATCGTGCCCCAGCGGTTGCTCGATCATCAGCAGGCCGAAATCATCCAGCCGAGCCAGGTGGTCGGTGTCTGCTGGCGTGTACGCGCTGTTGGCATCCGCCATCAGCGGAGCGTCCGGTCCGATGGCCTTCCGGGCGGTGGCGATGTAATCGATGTCGGCTCCGGGCGCGATCTTGCATTTGATCCTCCGATAACCCTCGGCCAGCGCTCGCGCTGCGGCCCGCGCCAGCGCCTCCGGGTCCGGCTGAATACCTAGCGAGATACCGGTAGCGACCTTCTCCCGCGTGCCCCCCAACCTCTCGGCCAGGCTGACGCCCTGGCGTTGAGCGGCCAACCCCCAGGCGCCCATCTCTACAGCGGCCTTGGCCATGTTGTGCCCACGGAAATCGCGCTCCAGTTCGGCGGAGATCGCCTCTGGCCCGACGAATCTGCGGCCCAGGACCCTGGGAGCGATCCACTCGCTGATCGCCAGCCACGCCGTGTCGACGGTCTCGGGCGAGTAGTTCGGCCGCTCGCCCGCGGTGCATTCCGACCAGACGGCCACGCCGTCGCCGTCGGTAATCTCGAGGAGCAGGATCCGCCGCGTCGACGTCTTCCCGGACGAAATCTGAAACGCTTCGCGCAACGCGAGGTGTATCTCTCGCAGCTTGATCCGAGCGATGGTCATCGACATGTGCAGCCTAGGCCTTGCCGAGCGAGTAGAAGCAGCGACCGCTTTCGGGCTCGGCTCGAAAGCCGGTCACCCTGAAGCCACGCGACATGTAGTGGGCAAACGCGCGGCGCGTCGACGCGCGCCAAGCACGCGCCCGCTCCAGGGACGTGCGCTTAACGTCATGTACCTCTCGAGGTATTTCGACCCGGACATGCGCCGCGTCCACCAAGTCGCGTTCGCAGGGTTGCGGCGCGGTTCCATCCCAGACGGTGTTGACGATCGGGGCCACCGCTGCTGCCGGATAGACCTCGGGCGCCGCGCCCTCGATCGCTGCGGCAACGCGCGGGTGGTCGAGCTCCCACTCGACCACGAACCGATCGGTGCTCAGGCCGGATAGCAGAGAGCTGCGCACGATTTCGCCGTACATGTCCGACACGTACTCGATGGGGAGCGCACCCAGGCGATTGATATTGACGTGGGCGTTCCGGGCCTCGAGCGGATCGTACGTCCAGTAGGCGACATCGATTCCCGTCTCGAGCAGTTGAGCGCGCTGATAGGCCTTGAGGCGGCGACCCAACCCGAGGTCGCGTGCTTCCTCGCGCACACCCAACATGTCCGACCAATGCGCCAAGCGTCCGCCTCGAACGCCGCTGATCCCGAACACGAACCCCAGCAGTCTGCCGCCGCTGTCGAAGGCGCCGGCGGCCACCCCGCCGACTTTCTGGGTCACCATGAGAATCGACGGAGGCGCGCTTTCCCCGAAGTCGTCACCCCAGATCTCGTACTGCAAGGCGACGCACTGCCGGAAGTCGTCGTGCGACTCCAGTGGCCGAATCGTCACATCATCGACTGTTGGCGTGCTTTCTTGGCCCGTCTCGCCCATCCGGGAGGTGCCCCTCTCAATTAGCCTTTCCTGATGAGTCACTCAGAGCCGCGCCACCGGCGGCGGAGGCGCGCTCAATCGCCTTCGACCGGATCAGGTACAGACCCCACGTCAGGATCGGGATCACGTAAACGAGTAGGAACAACCAGGTCAGCGTGCCGTACCCTCGCGCGATCAAGCCGATCAATCCGAAACTCGCCAGCGCGGTTCCCGCTACGAGCAGGGCCAGCGCGATTACCGGCCGCAAGTAATCCGGCATCGATCGGCCACGGTCGTGGTAGACGCCGGCGATCCGCTCGTTGACCGCGTGGATCAGACCGGTTCCGGTTTCGATCAGGGTGCCGAACAGGACAGCTTGATAGGCCAATTGAAGCGCCGGAGATCCGAGCGCTTGGAGCAGAA
>JASFMO010000090.1:0-9534 GCA_050117535.1 Gemmatimonadales bacterium
AGCCGCCGATCGTGCCGAGAAGCAAGTCCTGCACGTTGGTCCCAACCGCCTCGAACTTCATCAGGCCCAGCGGCGTCGCACCGGTCACCATGTCGGTCTCACCCACGCCCATGAACGGGAGCGCCAGGTTGTCCGGTTGCACGTTCCAAAAACCGCGCACCTGCACCGGCCACGTCGTGATCGCCACCGGAAAAGCCGCCTGTAGGAAGGCGCGACCCAGCAGGGCCGGATTGAAGATGTTCTGACCCAGGCCACCGAAGATCAGCTTGCCGAACCCGATCGCCACCACGCCGCCCAGGAACGACATCCAGAGCGGCAACCCCGGCGGCAGCGTCAGGCCCAGCAGCAGGCCGGTGATCATCCCCGACCCGTCGCGCAGCGACCCTCGCTGGCCCAACAGCCACTCGGTGAGCACCGATCCGGCCGTCGCCGCGAGGATGACCATGAGGGCTCCGATTCCGAAGAACCAGGAGGCGGCGATGACGACCGGCACGAGGCTGCCGACCACGTTCCACATGATCTGTGGCGTGGTGGCCGGGCCTTTCAAGTGTGGCGACGCAGTGACGAGAAACCGAGGCTGGCTCATGCCGCCGCCTCTCTCGCCTTCAACCGCCGTATCGCCGAGCGCGTGACCTGGAACAGCTGCGACAGCGGGATGTTGGATGGACAGACATACGAGCAGCACCCGCACAGCATGCAATCCCAGATGTGGTGCTCCTCTGTCTCGAGGTACTGCTCCGCCAGGGCCATCTGGCCCAGTAGCTGCGGATTCAGGAAGACCGGGCACGCGTCCAGGCAGCGTCCGCAGCGGATACAAGGGTACGATTCCTTCCGCTTCGTCTCGTCCTTCGCCAGGACGATCACACCGGTCACACCCTTCAAGATCGGCACGTCGAGGCTCGCCTGCGGCGCTCCCATCATCGGGCCGCCGAACACGATCTCGTGCGCATCCTCCGTCAACCCTCCACACGCTTCGATCAACTCGCCGACCTTGGTGCCCACCGGAACGATCAGATTGCTCGGGCGCTTGACGCCCAGCCCGGTGACGGTGACGATCCGCTCGATCAACGGCAGACCCGTCTCGAACACCTCGGCGATCGCCGCGCATGACCCCACGTTCTGTACCACCACCCCGACGTTCAGAGGCAACTTGCCCGACGGTACCTCGCGACCCAAGAGCGCCTCGATCAACATTTTCTCCGCGCCCTGAGGGTACTTCACCGTCAATGGATGCACCGTCACATCGAGGTCACTCGGCAAGCTGTCCCGAATCGCTGCGATAGCATCCGGCTTGTTCTTCTCGATACCGATCATCGCGCGGTCGACGCCCAGCGTGTGCATCATGATGCGAATGCCCATGTGCACGCGCTCGGGATACTCCGCCATGATGTGGTGGTCGCTGGTCAGGTACGGCTCGCATTCGCAGCCGTTGATGAGAATGGTGTCCAATTCGACGTCTTCGGGTGGAGACAACTTCACGTGCGTCGGGAAGGCGGCGCCACCCAACCCGACAACGCCGGCGTCCTGGACGGCCTGCACGACTTGCTTGGGCGAGAGACCTTCCCAGCGCGGCACCAACCGCGGGCGCGGAGCCTGTGCCGAGTAGCGGTCGACCGCGATGCGGATCGCCCGCTTGTACGTCCCATCCGGGTGCGGCCACAGTTCGATCGCCTCGACCTTGCCGCTGGCCGACGCGTGGACCGGGGATGAGATAAACCCATCGGCCCGCGCCAGGGTGTCACCGCGCTCCACGCGGTCACCCGCCGCAACGATCGGGACCGCCGGCTTGCCCGTATGTTGACTGAGAGGAAGAACGACTTCGTCAGGAAACGGCAGCCGCCGGATCTTCTCCCTCTCGGTCAGCTCCTTGAGTTCAGGCGGATGTACGCCGTGCCTGAACGATCGGCCTCGCCTTGCCATCTATTGTCCCTGTCAGTTGAACATCAAATATCGAACACCGAGAGAATGCCGAATATCGAACACCGAACACTCAACAATGAAATGCTACAACCCGTTCTTCCGCATTCGACATTATTCGACATTCAAAATTCGATATTCGATATTCGATGGCTCACATCAGTTAAACGGTTCCGCCCGCTTGATCCACTTGTCTAGATCTTTCTCCTTCGGATTGAGCGGCGTCCCCGGGTGGATGATCCTCACCGGACACTTCTCGGCGGCCTGCACCAACTGCTTGAACGTCCCCGCCTTCGGGTCCTTGATGTACGCCTGCTTGTTCTCGTTGTAGGCGAACATCTTCTTGTTGATGTTGGTGCACTCGTTGCAGGTCGTGCAGCGGACCGTCTCGATGTACGGCTCCATCGCGAGGCCCTCTTCGGCCTCCTCCTCCTCGACCACGGCCGGCGCCGCTGCCGGCGCCGCCGCTGCCGGAGGCGCCTCGACCGCTGCGGCCGCTCCGCCGCCTCCGCCCCCGATCGGCACATCCGAGAAGTCCATACCGAGCGGCTTCAGGCCTGGCGTCGACTGCGCCCGTTTGAGCAGATCGGCCACCGTCATCTTGCCGTTGCCGGCTTTGAGCAGGCCCTCGGCCAAACGGCGGGCCACGACCTGCGGGTACTTGACCTTCAAGTCGCCGATCTTCGCCTCGTACTCCGCCCGCAGCGCATCGATCTTCTTGTCGAATTCCTTCTCCAGCTCGGCCTCGACGACATAGTGGTGCGCCTCAGACGCGACCAGACCCGCCATCTCGCGCAGATTCAGCCACAAATCGAGCCGATCCCGCGCCAGCTCGACGATCTCGTCCGAGGCCGTCAGGCGATTCAGTTTCTTCTGTGCGTCGATCACGTAGATGAACGGCCTCTGACCGTTGCGCTCCTCCGGCGCGATATCGAGGTACTCGGCGAACGGGACCAGCTCGTCCTCATCCGCATCCGCCGGCACCTTCTTGAAGTGCTTCTTGAAGCGAGCCTCGGTCGCCGCCCAGTCGGCGATGGTCAGCGGCAGCTCCATCATCTGCTCCTGACCTTCTTCGTCGACGTACTTCAGCTCGTACGTCGGCCACTTCTCATCCTCCGACGGGTTGCCATCGAGGCTCAGCCGGTCGCTCAGATCATCGCCCGCATCCGGATCGTAGACCATGAACGGGAACGCCCGGCTCTCCAGCGACAGGCGCGCCGCCTGCGTCGCCTGATCGTCGCCCAGTCCGTGCTCCGGCGGACACGGACAGTGCAGGATGAACACCGCCGGGTGTCGGCTGTTCAGCCCCTTGATCACGCCGGCCAACAGGTGCGACGGCAGCGCCTGCGACGACTGCATCACGTAGGTCCCGCGATGCGCCATGGCGATCAGCGACATCTCTTTTCGCGTTTCTTCCTTACCGTGCTGGTCCTTACCGAACGCGGCCATGTCCGAGACCTGCCCGGTGAAGCCGCTGGTACAGGCCTGGCCGCCCGTGTTCGAGTAGACCTGCGTGTCGAGAACGATGATGCGGATCGGCTTGCCCGACGCCATCAAGCGCGAGGCGTTCTGGAAGCCGATGTCGAGCATGGCACCGTCGCCACCCACCGCAAAAATGGGCGGGCTTAGATGGAACTCTTCATCGCTGAATTGCCGCCAATCGAACTTGGTGAAGAACGGCTCGTGCACTTCGGGGTCGTACTCGCCCGCCAACTCGAGTTCGGCGCGGCGGATCGAGATGAACCCGTTCGCCATCTTCCGCATGTGCCCCTCGAAGATGCCGATGGCGATCGAAGGCGCATCTTGGAACAGATGGTTCGTCCACGGGAACGGGTACGGGTTGAAGGGATACGTGCTGCCCCACACCGACGAGCAGCCCGTGGCGTTCGTGAACGCTGTGACTGAACGTCCCCTACCACTCGGGCCCTCGGTGTAACGCCAGTGCAGGTCCTTCAGATCGCGGATCATCTTGGCGATCCGCTGCACATCTTCCTTCTTCGACTCATCGAGCGGGACGTCCACCTCGGCGTTCTCTGCCGCGCTGACCGAATCGAGATCGGCGTCTGAGGCGAGCAAGCCGCGGGCCTTCGCGTCCAACTGGGCGATCATCTCTTCACGTGCTTCTCGACCCGCGGCAGCATCACCGCGTTGACCGCCGCCAACACCAGGTGGATGCCCGTCTTCTCGCCGCAGCCCATGCAGGCGCCGTCGCCCCCGAAGATCGAGCGGTAGTTGTCTTTCTTGAGCAGCAACGACGACAGCACACCGATGCCCTCGTCCAGGTTCGCAATGTTGACGTAGCGGTCGTCCGTGTCCGGCAGCCACTCCCACAGCTTCCAGTTGCGGCGCAGCTTGTCGACCACATCCTCGTCCTGCTTCACCGTGATCAGCGCCTCGTCCGGGCAGACCTCGACGCACAGGTTGCAGCCCTTGCACGCCTCGGGGCTCACCGTGATCGAGAGCAGACCCCCGGTTCCCTTCTCCTGCGACTCGGGGACGTCAAAGAACGGCGCCGTCTTGGCCAGCGGGAAGTCGGCCAACGCCGAGTAGACCGGTGCGAATTCCTGATCCAACTCTCTCCGCCGCTCCGCATCCCAACCCAGCTTGTCGACCACCTGTTTGTACGCCTGGGATATGACATCGGCGAAGGTCGTGAACGGCACACCCTTCATGATCTTGCGCGACTCGTTCGCCAGATGCTTACTGATCTGACGCAGCCGGTCGAACGAGTGGCCGTTCTCGGTCGCCACGATCGCGGCGTCGATGACCTGCTCCACCGTGTTCACCAAACCCGGAATCGCCGCGTCGGGACACACCGTCCAGCACTGGCTACAACCCGTGCATTTGTGCGCGACGAACTCGGGCACTTCGAACCGCACATCCGTCATGTCGCGGATCGTGCTCGTCGCCGCGGGGATAGCGCTCAGCGCCGCGAAGGGGTCCGCGATCGGATCGTCGCCCGTCTTGTACAGGTACGCGACCTGCTCCCAGAAACGGCCGGGGTTGCCGAAACCGTCGCGCCAGCCGGTTCCGTCCAGCACGGCCGGCATCTGCGGCGTGCGAGTCGCCTCGTCGCCCTCCGCCGCTAACTCGGAGTAGTCGAGCTCGTTCGCTTCGCTGAAGCCGCGGCGGATCACCCGCACGTTGTCCTCGACGACCCGTTCGCCCAGGTGACCGAACTTCTTGTTCAGCTGCGCCCGGATCCCCTCGAACAACTTCTCCTCGCTCAGACCCTCGCGCTCCATCAGCGGCGAGCCCCGGAAGAAGGCCCCCATGAACGCCGCACCCTGCATCCGGTAGCGTAGCTCGGGGTCGGAAGCCTCCTCCGTCGCGATCTTGAAGCCGTCCACGGCGTAGACCTTCAGCCGCTTCTCCTTCATCTCGCGCCGCGCCGACGCCGGGAACGACTCCCACAGATGCTCCGGTGTCATGTCGCTCTGGATGATGAAGACGCCGCCGTCCGCCAGCCCGGCCAGCGGGTTGGAATGGCGGAAGACATTCGGGTCGGGTGACAGCACGACATCGACGTTCTTGAGCTCGGCATTGAGTCGGATCGGCTCCTTGGCCAGCGTGCCGTAGAACGTCGTTGGCTGGCCCTTCTTCTCGGAGCCGTACTTCGGGTTGGCCTTGATGTGCCACCCCAGCAGCTCGAAGGCCGTCATCGCCAGGTTCTTGCCGGTCGTGATCGCGCCCCAGCCGCCGATCGAGTGGATGCGGATCGACACCGAGCCTTCCGGCATCAGGTTGATGTTGCCGGCGGGGTCGAGCGCCAGATCGGACAGGTCGGGGTACGATTCGAGCAGTCGCTCCTGCCAGATCTGCAGCTTCGGCAGTCGCGTGCCCTTGCGGATGAAATCGATCCCCAGGTAGAACAGCCGCTTGCCATGACCGTCCGGCAGCATGTTGTTCGCGGCCGCGGCGATGTCGCCCGGCTGCAGATCACGGCTGCCCATGCCGTACACGCCGGAGTAGAACTCGGGCACCTCGTCCGGCTTGAGCGCCGACACGCTCTTGTGGGGAAGCGCTCCGTTCTTCGCGCGCCCGTTCTCCACCGCCTTACCCATCGCGGCGCGGATCTCGCGCAGCATCGGCAGATCGACGGCCAGCGGCTGGTCGGTCCGCTCCAGCACCGTCACCGCCTTCTTCCCGCGCAGCATCGCCGTGATCAGATCGGCCGGGAACGGCCGGAACATGATGACGTTCAAGACGCCGACCTTCAGGCCGCGCTCCTCGCGCAGGTAGTCGGCGACCGCCTCGGCGTTCCAGACCGCCGACCCCTGCCCGACCAACACGTATTCAGCATCGTCCAGCTTGTAGCCCATCGCCCGCGCGTAGTGCCGGCCGGTCAACTCGCCGTACTCGCGCATCGCCTGGTCGGTCAACTCCTGGACGTGGTCGAAGAAGAATGGGCGCTGCGCCGCCACGCCCTGCGCGTAACTGTCCTGATTCTGGACCACGCCGATCATCGCCGGGTAGTCAAGATCGAACACCTCGGGAATCCGGCGGCGCTGCTCGCCGAACACCATCTTCTGCGCCGGCGTCACGGAGTCGATGATGTCGCTCGGGTCGCCCAAATACTCCTTAATTAGTTCGCGCTCCGGCAGCATGACCGACTCGATCACGTGGCTGGTCAAGAACCCATCCTGCGCGCAAACGCCTGGGTTCAGCGACAGCTCGGCGATGCGATGCGCGATCAGGTTGAGGTCGGACAGTTCCTGCACGTTCTTCGCGAACACCTGGAAGAACCCGGTGTCGTCGATCGCGTGGTAGTCGTCGTGGCCGGCGTGCACGTTCAGCGCATGCTTGGTCATCGCGCGGCAGGCGATGTTGAGCACGTACGTCAGCCGCTTGCCGACGGCGGCGTACAGCGACTCGTGCATGTACGCGATGCCCTGACCGCTCGAGAAGTTCGTGGCGCGCAGCCCCGTCATGCTCATGCCGGTAGTCACCGCCGCGGCAGCGTGCTCGCCTTCCGGCTCGAAGAAGATCAACTTGCGCCCGTTGACGTTCAGCTTGCCGGCCGCGACCGCCGCCGCCCAACCCTCGCCCATCTGCGTCGATGGCGTGATCGGATAGGCGCCCGCGCCCTCGCTGCCCGCCGTCTCCATCGCGACGACGGCCTCACTGCCGTCCATCGCCATCCGAATTCCCGGGTACTTCACAGCTTCCGGCTTAGCTTTCTCTTTCCTCAGAATCATGCGACTTCACTCCGTAAAGGTTGGGGCATGTCGGAAAACTGCTGGCCCTCCAGCCATACGATCGCCCCCGTCGGGCAACGCTCGATAGCCTTCGGGTCCGCGAGGTCGTTCTTTCCATAGTCGATGACTGCGAGACCGTCTTTGATCTCGATCAGTCCGGGCGCCGCATCCTGGACGCAAAGCCCGCAGCCCGTACAGGCGACCTTGCAGATCTCTTCCGCCTCATCACCCTCCAGCAGGCTCTTGCATTGCACGATCAGCTTCTGCGTGACCGGCATGATCTCGAAAAGATCGCGCGGGCACGCTTCCACACAATCGCCGCAGGCCGTGCAACGGTCGGGGATCACTACGGGCAGCCCGTAATGGTTCATGTAGATCGCGTCGTAGTCGCAGACGCGCTCGCAGTCGGCCAGACCGAGGCACGACCAGGCGCACCCCTTGCCACCCGCCGCGACAGCCGCGGCCGCACCACACGTATCGAGCCCTATGTACTCGGCCCGCGTCATCGACACATGGCTGCCGCCGGCGCACAGCAGCCGCGCTACCCGTTTCACCGCTTCGCCGGCCTCGACACCGAGGTACTCGGCGATGTCGACGACATCTTCCGAGCTCAACTGCGTGCACTTCGCCGGCTGCACCTGCCCGGCGACCAGCTCCTCGGCGAAGGCGCGACAGCCGGCCGAGCCGCAGGCACCGCAATTCGAGCCGGGCAGCCTGTCGCTCACGGCGTCGATGCGCGGATCCTCCCACACCTTCAGCTTCTTGTTCGCCAGGGCGATCAGAATCGCGAAGGTGAGAGCGACCCCACCGAGGATCGCGACCGACACGAGGATCGGTGTCAGACTCATCTATGAATCACTCCAAACCTGAATATCAAAGACCAACACTACAGGTCGCTCAGGTCGGCCTGCGACAACAGCCAGGCCGCCAGCTTATCCACCGGATGATCCGAGATCATCTGCTCGGCGGCCGGTTCCTCACGGTCAGCGGCGGCGTCTGAACCGCCGGCGCAGAGCGAAAGCGCCTTCAGCTGTTCCAGTTCATCGATTTGCTGTCGGACCGAGATGCCGCCCACCGGCTTCTTCGGCATCTCCTCCGGCACGTAAGCCACCTCGAGACGGTCCCAAGGTCCCTCACCGGCCGTCGGATCATGGACGAAGCGCGCCGCGGTCTCCGGGACGATGGCGGCGACCGCCGGCCCCTCGTACTGCGCGAAACGATCGAGTCCCGTCTCGTCCGCGGTCTGCACGACGAACACCGACGGCGAGATGAGGCGCACCAGCGGGGCCGGCGACGCCGCGCCACGCACCACCAGCACGATCTTCAGGTTGCCGTCAAGAAACTCCGCCAACTCGCCCGCCCGCAGGTCGGCGCCGTCGATCTCGACGGCCAGCGGCGGAGCGATCTGCCGTTCCGCCGTGTTCCAGCCCTCGAACTCCAGCGGTCCCAGCTGCCGGTCGTTGTTGCCGGCGTTCAAGCTCCCCGTCGTCGCCATCCCGGCGAGCCGCCCCGCGGCAAAGACCCGGCCCACGTCCGACAACCGACCGGCTACGGCATCACCCAGGCGTCCACCGGGTCTCACGTCGACGCGGAAGATGCTCTCACCGCCGGACGCGATCTCGCTGAGGATCTTGTAAGCGCCTTCCACCTTCTCGATCAACGCGGGATCGGCCGCGCTGGAGTCGCCCAGAAACACCGAGAACCTGTCGATGTCGATACGGCCCGTTGCGAACTTGCCGAGGCCAACCGCCACGGCCTCATCGCGGCTCTCGTTCGTCGGTTGGTGGCTCGACAGATAGCCACGCACCTCTTCGGCCGTGGTCACCACGGCCGAGTGATACTTCTCCATCGCGCCGGCCAGTGCGCGCAGCGCGATTTCCATGCTTTCGTCAGACGGCATAGCGGTCCAGCTCCTCATTGAGGGCTTTCACCCTCTCTTCCGCCGTGAAGGCGGGTAGTCGGCGCACATCCTCGTAGCGCGGTAGCGCTTCGTTCCGATACAGGACTCCGATTCGCACCTTGTCGGCCGTCTCGGCCAGCGCTCGGGCGGCGTTCAGATCCTTCGGATCGTGGTAGACCGTGTGCTCGTAAATCTTCTCCAGGTCCTTGACCCACACGCCATCGTCGTGAATCAGCAACTCGACGACGTCCGGCTTCTTCACCGCCTCGTCGTAGATCGACTCCGTGTAGACCGGGCAACGCTGCAGGATACGAACGAAAGCGAAGCCCTTGTGGTGGTAGGCGGCTTTCAGCGTCGCGTACAAATGCGACGGTATCCACTCCGCCGTCTGCGCGACGAACGAGGCGTTGGTCACGCCCAGCGTCGCCGTCAAGGGATTGAGCGGGCGCAGATAGCTCCCTAGCGGCTGCGTATTGCTCGGGAAGTGCAACGGCGTCGTCGGCGACGTCTGTCCCTTCG
>JASFMO010000091.1:0-9524 GCA_050117535.1 Gemmatimonadales bacterium
GACGAGCGATCGGGTCCACTCAGACTCCGCTCCAAGAAACGTACCGCGTCGTAGGCATTCAACTCGAGCAGGGCCGCGACGAGGTCGAGATTTTTCGGCGCGAGGCAATCCGCGTACGGCAGATAGACCAGCGGCAGGAGTCCCAAGCGCCGCTCGAACTTGAACCGACCTTCAGACCCTTCCCCACCAGTCGTCCAGTCGATGTTGTGGCCTCGCTTGGCCGCCAGTCTGATGGCCGCCTGCCGGAACGCCGGCGCGCGGCCGCGGAAGTGGTCGGCCGCGATCTCCAACAAGTCGCCGGGTAACGACAGTCTATCGTCCAGAATCAGACAGACGAGAGCGGCATCCCGAACCGTCTCCGTCGGGAAACGTGCCAGATTCTCCAGTAAGGGTACGGCCCCACGAACCTGCGCGAGTGCGCCATCGAGGTATGCCAGCAGATTGGCACCCGCCGCCTCGTAGGCGGCGGCCCCGTCACACAGCGTCAGCGGCCAAATCAGCTGACGATAGAGATCCGGGTTCTGTCCCAAGAGCTCTTGTGGGCATAGGCGAGCATAGTGTTGCGCGCATGACGCCGCCAGAAGGGGGACGACGGTTTCGACTCTCTGGGAAAGATCATTGGCACCGTAGCGAGTCCAGCTGCCCTCGCCATGTCGGCTCGCACCCAAGCAGGCCGTGAGCGCAAAAATCTCTAAGACCCGCTCGCCTCGCACCGGCGCGAAAGGGAGTTGGCCGGGCGGATATTGAGGCACTCGAGGATCGCGCAGAACGGCAAGGATGGCCTTCTCCAAAGGTAGACTGTATGTGGCGCCATCCTCACCACGCCCGGAGCAGACGACGGCGTCGCCGTCGTTCTCGACCCGCACATCCATCGCGAAGGTACGCCAGCACGTATCCACCAGTTCGCCGATGTGTGCCGCAGTCCCCGAGACGAACAGGCGTTCGCCGGCCGTCAGGTCGCCTCGGCCACGCAAGCTTCGGCAGAGCGCGTCCAGCACGCCAACCGACGGCCAGCCGCCCTCTGGGATCAGCGCCGGATACGGACTCAGCATCCAGCGTAGCTCACCCCGGAACAGGCTGGCTACCTCCTGAATAGCGGGTTGGACCACTTGTTTCTCTGTGGCTAAGATTCACATGCTAGCCGAAGACCTCGGACAGCGCCTGAATTATCGATGGCCCTGACGCGGCCTTCGGTACCACGATCTCGCCGGCGGAGAGTCGATTGCTAACGCCCAGCAGGAATGACTCGCTGCTACCCGGCAAGTAGGCCTGAACGACCAACCAATCGCCCGCCGGGCCACCTGCGAGCTCCCGCGTGTTCACCCGCGACATCTTCAAGCCGATGATGTCGATGTCGAAAGTCAGCGATTCGACACGCCGGGAGGGAGGCGGTAGCGGCGTCAGTGACTCGTGATCTTTACCGGCGAGATCTTCGAGCAGCGCGGAGTAATCTGCCTCCGGCGTCCGAGCCAGCGTCAACCTGCCGTGGTCCAGATCGATCGTGATCTTGAATCTCGCCTGACCGTCGACCCACGAGTGAGTGGCTAACCACCGACGCTGCAGCGCGCCCAACCCCATTTCGCGCTCCGTTCGGAAGCGGACATGGCCGGCTGAGAGACGGGAGTCGACTGGATTCGTCTCGCTCGATCCAGTGTCGACCTCGCGCCGCCGCATAGGCGAAACCTCCTCCCGTGGGTTCGATACGCAACAAGTGTTCCCTGTATATAGCGCCTGCCGGCCCATACGGCAAACACTTATGATTCGCGAGCCCTCACGGCCCAAGCACCAACGGCGTTGCGCCGCATCCACCCTTGACGTACGGGTGCTGCAGCTCTGCAACACCCCTTCCGGCGAGGGCCCGGCCGTCGGTAGATTGCCCAGCCGAAAGAAGGTTGCTGTCTCTGAGGCTGGGAGGTCGGATGGCGCTGAGAGCGCTCGGATCAACACTCGGGGATTTTAGCAAGGCGCTCGTCTCGCGCCCTGCCCTGCAGCCGACGATCTTTGTCGTCTTGGCCCTCATCTTCATCTGGGTGATCCGGCCCACCGACAACGATTCGCTGAAGATTCCTTTCTTGACCGTCGTCGTGCTGATCCCTTTTATCTCGAACTACCTCCATCGGGATCGGCTGCGTGATTTGGGCCTTCGCTTGGACAATCTGTCGGACTCGCTCCGCGAGGTCGGAATCGCCACGGCCATCGGGGCCGTCGCTATCCTGGCTATCGGCGCGCTAGCCGGTGTCGAGCCCCACTTCGGGCGACGGGCGATGAGCTCCCTACTGCTCTACCCGGGATGGGGCCTCGTGCAGCAATACGCGATGCAGTCGTTCACCTATCGGCGGGTAAGAGAGAGCACGCACCGCCCCGGTGCGGCGGCCGTCACCACGGCTGTCTTGTTTGCCATCGTTCACTACCCCAATCTGGCGCTCGCGGGGACCACTCTGGTCGGTGGCTACGTGTGGTGCCGATTATTCGAGCGCCACCCCAACCTGCTCACGTTGGCGCTATCCCATGGCTGGTTGGCGGTTCTGCTCCGGGCGTCCTGGCCCGCCCACTGGCTGCACAGCCTGACGATCGGCCCCGACTACTGGATGTGGAGACCCTAGAACGAGGATTCTCTTGTCGAAGGCCGACCTGCGGCACAGTTGGGTCAGAGCACGTCCGCCACTCTGAAGTGAGGGTTGCGGATCACGCCCAGAAGATTGCCGAAAGGGTCAACGACCGACGCGACCAGGATTCCCTCACCTACATCCTGAATCTCACCGTGCAGGGTCGCCCCCTGGGCTAGAAGCCTCGCCGTCGCAGCCTCGATGTCTTCGACGCCCCAATAGACCGTGGCTCCCCCTATACCGACGGGGGTTTCGTCCTCCGCCGGGTGCAAGCCTAACTCGAAGCCGCCGACGTTGAAGCCAACGTAGTAGGGTTCATCGAAGTACGGTTTGATCCCCAGCGCTTCGCTGTACCAAGCCTTCGCCGCGCCCAGGTCATCGACCCGGTAGACAGCGGTCCGGAGCCCAAGGAACATCTCGCCCTCCCTCGGTTGGTCAGCCGTCGCCGCTCTGCCGCTTCAATGGCCGATAATGCACCCGAATTGAGCCAGTCAGCAACACCGCTGCGCACTTACTCCAAGACCCGACCGCATGGCCGGCCGGTTTACAAGCCGCCCTTTTACACTATGATTCCTAGATCCATCAACGCCAGGGAAGCCCCAATCAAAGCAGGAGGAAAAGAAGAATGGCTCACGAACTTCCCCCACTTCCATACGACTTCGGTGCGCTCGAGCCGCACATAGACGAACAGACGATGCGAATTCATCACGGCAAGCACCACGCCGGCTACGTCAGCAAGCTGAACGCCGCCCTGGAGAATCATCCCAAACTGGCCGATCTCAGTCCCGAGGCTCTGCTACGCCAGTTGAGCGACATCCCGGAGGACATCCGGACGGCCGTTCGCAACAACGGCGGCGGTCACGCCAATCACACGCTGTTCTGGTCGATCATGAGCCCGAACGGCGGCGGCGAGCCGTCCGGTGATCTCGCGGCAGAAATCGACGCGGAGTTCGGGAGCTTCTCCAAACTCTCGGTGCAATTCAGCGCTGCCGCCACCGGACGGTTTGGCAGCGGTTGGGCCTGGCTTTCGGTCGACGGAGGCGGCAAACTCTTGGTCGAGAGCACGCCGAATCAGGATAGCCCGCTGATGGAGGGTCGGACCCCGATTCTCGGCCTCGACGTCTGGGAACACGCCTATTACCTGAAGTACCAGAACCGGCGGCCGGACTATATCGAGGCCTGGTGGAACACGATCGACTGGGACGCCGTGGCGCAGCGCTTCGCTTCAGTCATGGGCTAGCCAGCGCAACGGTCCGCCTGGCGCTTTCGAGCCCCCCGACGCGGCCGCGTCGAGGGGCTCGCCGCCGTTTCGGCCCGCGAAACGAGCCCGCCTACCGGAGGCTGGGGCACTGGGGAACTCGATCCTACCCCTGCGTCGTTCATCATGATGTAGGTCGTTAACGAGCACGTTGTCTGGATTTGGCTGCGAGACGCCGGGTCCGAGATCATGCGCCCCAGTGCGTTTGCGACATGAAAAGAGGGGCCGAGTTCGGTGGGAAGCCCCCACCCGGCGTGGAAACTGCGAAGAGGGAGCAGCCCGGCAAGCGACCGTGTCGTTGAACCCGCGCCACGCGTCCAGAGTTTGGCTGTTTCCTCTTCAAATCGAAGGCAGAGTCGTTGGTGGCGCTCCCGGTACCGAGTCAGCCGCCACACAGTCTGACACGACGGTGTGTGGGTCATCACCCGGTGGCCTGGCGGCTATCGCTCCACGACCGTGGGCATCACCGGTGCTCCCTCGGACAGGCGTTCCAAGCCCCCTACCACCACCTGCTCGCCAACGTCCACACCGCTCTTGATCTCAACGAAGCCCGGCATCCGGACGCCCAGTTCCACTTGCCGACGCGTGGCCGTACCTTCGCTGACGACCCAAACGAAGGTCGCATTCTGAAGCGGTAGGATCGCATCCTCGGGCACGAGCACGGCATCGGGCCGAGTGTCCGTGGCTAGTCGTGCTTCGATGAACATGCCCGACTTGAGCTCACGGCGTCGATTCGGTACCTCCGCTTTGACCGTAATAGTCCGAGCCGGGAGCTGAACCACAGGATCGACGAAGTCGACGGTCCCATTGAACTCAACGCCCGGTACAGCGGCCACGGCGAACGTCACCTCCTGGCCCACGCTCAGGCGCCTGGCGTAGCGCTCGGGCACTTGGAACACTGCACGCTGCGGATCCACGGTCTGCAACGTAACCAAGCGTGTCGAATTGGTGACGTAGTCGCCCAGGCTCACGAAACGTTCTCCCACTAGACCGGAGAACGGGGCCCGCACAACGGTACGATCCAGTCGTAGCTGGGTGAGCTCGAGCTGTGCCTCCGAGCTACGCGCATTGGCCTCGGCGAGCTCGAGGTCTGCCTCCGACGAAGCGTTTTGGGCCAGCAGTTCGCGGGTTCGTCTCAGCGCCTGGCGCGCCAGGTCACGCTCCGCCTCGAGGCGCGTGACCTGAGCCTTGAGCTCCGCATCGTCGACCTTGAAGAGCGGCGTTCCCACCGCGACCTCGGTGCCCTCCCGCACCAAGATATCCACCAAGCGGCCATCGACCTCGGGGCGCAGCTCGATCGACTGGACGGCCTCGATCTGGCCCGTGGCACGTATCTCGTCCACGACGGTATCCCGACGCGCGACCGCTACTTCGACGGGCATCCCTGGCGGACCACCGCCAGCGCCCGGTCCACCTCCGGCCGCGTTTTCCGATTCGGCATTCGAGCACGCGGCTGAAACGGTCAGCGCGAGCACGCTCAGCAGTATCCTATTCACGTTCAGAAACCTCTGTCTTCGAACAGTCGTCGCCCTAGGATTGCTTCCAACCCGGCCAATGCAAGTCGGGTGGCATAGACCGCCTGGACCAATCCAGCCTCGGCTTCGGACAGCGACACCTGCCCCGACAACAGATCCAGGATCGTCGTCGCACCGGCGCGGTATCGCGTCTGCTGCACATCCAGATTTTCCCGGGCCACCACGACGGCCTGCCGAGCGAGTTCGGCACTCGCCCGAGCCGTGTTGTAGGCCTGATACGCTTCGATCGCATCACGTCGAATGGCCAGCTCGGCATCCCGGCGGACCGCTCGCGCGACATCCCGACTCGTACGCGCCTGCGTCAGCGCCACCTCGCGCTGAGCGTTGTTCCAGAGCGGAAGGTTGACACGGAACCCCCACACGGTACGAGTGAACGCATCGGGCGCATACTCCTCGCCAAAACCCTGATAGGAGGCGAAGAGGCTGATCTGGGGTAGGTAGGCACCGTAGGTCGCCTTGTACGCGGCCTCGGCGGCGCTCTCGTCGGCGATCGCCTTTCGGTAGTCGGGGCCCTGGGCCAATGCCTCGACGACGGCGCTGTCCTCGCTGATCGGCAGATCAGGGGATGTGATCGGTCGCTCGAGGACGGCGTCAACCGGCCCGGCCGCTCCCACGCGGCGACCCAGCTGCACCTGCGCCACTTTCAGTATCGCTTGTTGCCGCAGAAGATCGACGCGGGCGCGGGTCAGCTCGAGCAGCAGCTGCAATGAGTCGGTCCGCACCGCCGCCCCCGAGATCACGCGCGCGCGAGCCACCGCGAGCTGTTCCTCGGCCCGTTCCGCCCTCTCGGTCGATACCCGCACCAGCTCCTTCTCGGCCAGAACGTCGTAGAAGTCCGATTCGGTTAGCAGCGCGGTGGCGAAACGTGCGGATATCTCGTTGGCGTTGGCGCTCTCCAACTCGGCCCGTGCCCGGAACAGGTTGTAGAGCTTCGCCCCCCCGCGGAACAGATCGTAGCTCGCGTCCACCTGAGCCGAGACGATCTGATCGGCCAAGCCACCGGTACCGACATTGAACAGCGGAGCGTCGGCCTTGGTGAGCGACGTCGAGACCGAGATCGATGGAACGACGAAAAGGGCCAGTGCCTGACGTTTGACCCACCGGGCATTCTGAATCGCGCCCAGCGCCGAAACGTAGTTCGGGTCTAGCTGCGCGGCCGCCTGTAACGCTTCCGCGAGGGTGAACTGTGGGATCGAATCTTGAGGCTCGACCTGCGGCGCCGGACTCGCCGCAGCGATCTGCATCAGTGTCACAAACTCTAGAATCATCGGGCTTCCGCCTCTGCGGGTTCGAGTGCCGGCGCGCGCTGCCGTAACCTCTCACGCAGGCCATCCAGCATCACCCAGACGACGGGTACCAGAAACAAAGTCAGCACCGTCGAGAACAGCAGGCCACCGACGATCGCATAGCCGAGCGGCCGGCGGCTCAGCGAGCCAGCGCCGAGACCGAGAGCGATGGGGCTCGCGCCGATAATCGTCGCCGTCGCGGTCATCAGAATGGGGCGCAAGCGAATTCGCCCTGCCTCCGCCATCGCCTCGACCGACTCCAGCCCCTTCGCTCTGAGCTGGTTCGCATACTCGACCAAGAGGATCGAGTTCTTACTGACCAGTCCGATCAACAGGATCATCCCGATCTGACTGTAGAGATTCAGGGTGGAGCCGGCGATCAACAGAGTCAGCAAGGCCCCGGTCACGGCGAGCGGTACGGACAGCAACACGGTAAAGGGGTGAAGCAGTGACTCGAACTGGGCCGCCAGGACCATGAAGACGACAACGAGCGCCAGCACGAAGGCGAAGTAGAGCGCATTGCCGCTCTCCTCTAACTCGCGCGACTCGCCGGCCAGCGCCGTACTGCTGCCCGGTGGCAGCAATTCGGCGGCGGCCGCATTCAGCGAGTCGAGAGCCTCGCCCAGCGTGAACCCCGGGGCCAAGTTGGCCGTCAGCGTGGCCGAGCGCACCCGGTTGAAGTGGTTCAGCTGTCGGGGACCCACGCCTTCTTCGATCCGTGCCAGGGCATCGAGCTTTATCACCGCGCCATCGCGCCCGCGCACGTACAACCCCGCCATGTCGGCGGGCGTGGCCCGATCCTGCGGTTCGAGTTGCACGATCACGTCGTACAACTTGTTGTCGCGCGTGAAGGTGCTAACGCGTCTACCGCCCAACAGCGTTTGCAACGTCCCCGAGATGTCGCGAATCTGGACGCCGAGGTCCTCCGCCCGATCCCGGTCGTAGCTCACGGTCAACTCCGGCTTGTTGACGCGCAGATCGGTGTCGATGTTGATCAGACCGGTGATGCCGCGGGCGCGCGCGATCAACCTTTCCATCCCGGAGGCGAGCGAATCGAAGTTCGCGTCACGGACTACGAACTGGACCGGGTTACCGAAGCCGAAGGCGGGCGGGTTGCTCGCGAACGCCAGCACCCCTGGGATGCCAAAGAACTGCGGCTGTATCTCGCCGATGATCTCCTGGACCGAGCGATCGCGGTCGTCCCAATCATCGAGACGCGTGAACATGATTCCACTGTTCACCCGTCCCCCGAAACCCACGATGCTGAACGAGTGCCTGACGCCCTCTGTCCGCTCGACGATTTCCTCCAGACGACGCTGATACCCGTCGGTATAGGCCAGCGTCGCGCCCTCCGGCCCGATCGTGAACGTGACGAAGAAGCCGCGGTCCTCCGGCGGCACGAACTCGCGCTTCAAGCCGCGGAATACAACGACCGCGATCAGTACAGCCGCGACGCCGCCGCCCACGACGTACCAGCGATGCTTGATCGCCCAGGAAAGCGCGCGCGCGTAACTCGATGCCACTCCCAAGAAGCCTTGCTCGAAAGCCATGAATATTTTTCCGTGGCTCTTGGGGACGCGTAGGATTTTGGCGGACGCGGAAGCCGTGAGCGTGAGGGCAACGAAGCTCGAGATCACGACCGCTCCGGCCATCGCGATCCCGAACTCGTTGAACAGCCTGCCGGTCGTCCCGCGCAGGAAGGCCAGCGGCGAGAACACAGCCACCAACGACACCGTGGTGGCGATTACGGCGAAGGCAATCTCTCGGGTCCCCTTGATCGCCGCCATCTCGGGATTCTCACCCAGTTCTTCTTGATGCCGGTAGGCGTTCTCCATCACGATGATCGCGTCGTCAACCACGATCCCGATCGCGAGGATCAAGGAGAGCAATGTCAGATTGTTGATGGTGAACCCGAGGAAGTACATGAGCCCGAAGGCCGCAACGATCGACGTCGGGATCGCCAGCGCGGGGATCAATGTCGCCTTTATGTTGCGAAGCGCCAGGAAGATGATCAGGACGACGAGCCCCGCGGCGAGCAGTAGCGTCTTCTGAGCTTCCTCGATCGAGTTTCGGACGAAGACCGAGCTATCGAACCCGACCTCCAGATTGACGCCTGGCGGCAACGCCGCTCTGATCGCCGGCAATTCCGCCTGGATACCGTCGGAGATCTGGATCAGATTCGACTTCGACTGGCGAACGACACCGATCGCCACCGCCACCTCGCCCTGAAATCGCAGCGAGCTCCGCTCGTTCTCGGGCCCCAGCTCGACGCGCGCTAAATCGCGCAGTCTCACCTGTTGTCCGTCGCGGCTGTAAACGGTGAGGTTGGCAAATTCCTCGGGCGTCTTCAGCTCGCCCAGCGACCGAACCGTGAACTCACGACGTTCCGACTCGATGCGGCCCGCCGGAATCTCGACGTTGCGGCTGCGGATCGCCGCTTCGACATCCTGAACGGTGAGGCCGCGGGCCGATAGCTCAGAGGGCGACAGCCATATCCGCATCGAATAGCGGCGCTCGCCGAAGACTTGTGCCCGACCCACACCGGGCACCGTCTGCAGTCGCGACTTGACGATACGGTCACCAAGATCCGATAGCTGAAGCAGGTCATAGTTTTCGCCGGTGAGCGCCAGCCAAAAGAAAGGCTGCGCATCGGCGTCCTGCTTCGTTACGACCGGCTCTTCAATTTCTTGGGGAAGCCGACCGCGAACCCGCGAGACCTTGTCACGGACGTCTTGAGCCGAGGCCTCGATGTCACGGTCGAGCGTGAACTCGAGCGTGATGTTGCTCACTTGCTCCGAGCTGGCGCTGGTCAGCGTCCGCAGCCCCGCGATGGTGCTCA
>JASFMO010000092.1:0-9466 GCA_050117535.1 Gemmatimonadales bacterium
GTCCCAGCAAGCCGCCGTCGCGTCAGCGATCTGCGGATGCTGTCGGAACAACCGGTCGGTTAGGGCGATGATGTCGTCGAAGTCGACCAGATTCTTGCCGTGCAGCAACGAGAGGTAGCTGTCGTAGATCGCGTCGTCGCCTTCGGTCAGCTCGTAGCCCTGCAATCGGTGTCGCCCGAACAACGTCAGCAGGTGGTTCCGCCGCCGCTCGGGGTAGACGCTGAGCCGGCGGAGTAGAAGCCGCTGGTACTCCTCGTCGGCGACGCCGAACCCTCGCTGCAGGCCGATTTCGCGCGGATGCTCGCGGAGGATGCCCAGGCAGAGGGCGTGGAGCGTGCCGTGGGTGATCGGGTCGGCGCGCCCGCCCAAGCGGGCGTGCAGACGCGCCGTCACCTCCTCGGCAGCCTTGTTGGTGAAGGTAACGGCGCAGATCCTCTCCGGAGCGTACTGCCCGGATGCGATGAGGTGCTCGATCCGGCGGATCAGACAGAACGTCTTGCCGGCGCCCGGGCCCGCGAGGACGAGTACGGGGCCCGACGGCGCCTCAATGGCGTCACGTTGAGTACCAAAAGGTTCGAAGTCCATCACTCTTGACGTCGAGAGTATCGGCGGACAGACTCAACTCCATATCAACACACCCCAAGCGGATGACATCCGACCCGGGAGGTTTCATGGCGGCGATCAAGGTCTACACTACGCCAACTTGACCCTACTGCAACCTCGTCAAGGATTGGCTGAGGGAACACGGCTGCGAGTTCGACGAAGCGGACATCACGAAAGATGTCTTCGAGCTGCGGGAGTGGCGGGCGCTGACCGGTGGCGTTGGCGTTCCCGTGGTGGCGCACGGCAAGGACTTCGTCATCGGGTTCAGCCCCGAGCGGATGGAGATGATGCTGGACTGCTGCGCGCACACGACCGAGGTGGATATCCCGGAGGGCGACTGACCGAGAAATGCTTGGGTACCATTCTCGGCCGATGGGGCGGGCGGAGGGCAATCATTTGTGCGGCGTTGGCAGAGCAGGCGTGCCTTGACGACGGCGTGGAAATGTATATGGTACCACATATGGCAGACTTGAAGAAGACCACGATCTACCTTCGCGCGGCTGACTACCGCCGCTTGAAAGCTCTGGCTCGCGAGCAAGACCGGCCAACTGCCGAACTTATCCGCGAGGCGGTGGCCGAGTATACCCGGCGGCATGGGTCGGCGACGCGTCCCTCTAGCGTCGGAGCCGCCAGGAGTGGGGTGGGCGATATCAGCGAGCGCGCTGAGGAGCTGCTCAGCGATATGGGCCGCTCCGGGTGATCGTGGCGGATACGGGCGCGTTGATCGCCCTGATCGACGCCGACGATCGCCATCACACCGTCCTTCGCGATCTGTTCGACGGCGACCCCGACGCGTGGGTCCTGCCTTGGGCCGTGTTGCCGGAAGTAGACTACCTGCTCGGCGCACACGTGGGCGGCCGCGCCCGAGACATCTTCCTCGCCGACCTGGCCGCGGGCGCTTTCAACGTCGAGTGGGGCGAGGTGTCGGATCTCGAGCGGGCCTGGGAGCTGAACGAGCGCTACCGGGCTTTCGGCCTGGGATTGGTGGACGGAGCGGTCATCGCCGTGGCCGAGCGCCTCGGTGCGCTCGCCATCGCGACGCTCGACGTGCGGCATTTCGGCGCCGTGGAAATCCAGGGCGGCCCGAACCTCGTCCCGCGCGACCTGTAGCATCGGGGATTCCTTCGCGCCGCCCGGCGAGGGTGCCTAAAACTGTCTTTCCGCTATAAATTCGGGGCTTCATATCGCAATCCAGAAAGAGACTCTCTGCGAGAGACAGGCAGAATGTCCTACAGAGTCGGAAGGGGGCACCCTCGCACATGACGACCGCCGGCACCGTGACCGAACGCAAGGCGACGCTGGCCACACTCCCGGGCGATGACGTCCGGCAGATCATGTGGCGGTACAGCGATCGCTACGACCTGCAGATGCTCGTCCAATCGGCTCGCGCCGTGGCCCGCGGCCCCGTGGCCCGGCTGGTGGCGGACGGCGAGCGGAACAACCACGAGTGGACCGAGGCGAAGAACTCGCTGCTCGAGGCCTACGACTCGGCGGGGATCACTTCCGTGTTCCTCGACCCGGAGTACGGTGGGTTTGTCGAGGGGCCCAAGAACCTGGCGCTGGCGCTGGCGGCGCTGGAGCTGGCATGGGTCGACGGCGGTGCGGCGACGGGAGCGATGGCCGGGCACCTGGGGTTGGCGCCGATACACGAGAAGGGGACTCCCGAGCAGCGGGAGATCTACATGCGCCGTTCGGCCCCGGTGCAGCCGGGCGAGGATCGCGAGCAGTGGCGTGGCGCCTTCGCCCTGACCGAGCCGATCCCCTACGTCGGAGTGGACACCGGAGTTCTGGCCGGCAAGCTGACGGTCAAGGAGTGGAAGAAGGGTAAGGAGCCGCTGCTGCACGTGGAGAAGCGCGGCCGCTTCATCACGAACATGGGGTTCGCGCATTTCGTATCGGCGGCGGTCGACTCGGGCGACGAGCGCATCAAGGGGACCTGCATGGTGGTCCTCGAGCAGGGCGATCCGGGCGTATACGATCGCGGGACACCCACGAAGAAGCTGGTCCATCAGCTCTCATCGACGAACGATCCTGTGTTCAGCCTCGACATTCCCGCCAGCCGCATCATCGGCGGCTACGAAGTGGAAGACGGGGTGATCGTTCCCCGCTACGGTCACGGCGAGGTGATCGATTCGGTGTTCAAGCGGACGCGCGTGACGGTGGGGCTGATGACGGCGGCCAAGCTGCTGTCGGCCGTCGAACCGGTCATCCGCTATCAGCGTGGCCGGTTCCGCGGCGGCGCGATGGATCACCCGGGCACGCCGCGCCACGATCTGGGCCTGCAGCAGAAAGAGGACGCGTTGCACCGCGTGGTGGACATCTGGGCGATGGGCGAAGCGGCGGCGTCGCTGGGGTTCGCGGGGGCGCGGGTCTTCGACGAGCTGGACCCGATGGATCACCGGCGCGAGGAGATCTTCGCCGGGCACGGCGTCCCGGAAGGTCGGAAAGCGATCCGCGTGCTGAACGAGAAGAGCGAAGGGGCGGTGGAGTACGTTCGATTGGCGGCGAAGCCTGAAGCCGAGCGAGATCAAGCCCGCTTTCAGGAGCTCGAGTCGAACGAGTTGATTCAGTATCTGGTCAAGGACTCGCTGGCCAACGTGTTGTGTCCCGCCGTGAAGCTGTGGAACACGGGGCACGGCGCCAACATGATGCGCGAGGCGGTGAGCCTGATGGGCGGTTACGGGATCACCGAGGACTGTCCCGGCTTCCTGCCGCAGAAGTGGATGGACGCGCAGCTCGAGGCGACCTATGAAGGGCCCGAAGCGGTCCAGCGGCGGCAGCTGTCCGTGACGATGACCAACCCCGTCTTCCTCGCCCAGTTCGAGGAGTGGAAGAAGGAGATGCGGCTGATCGCCGGACAGCGGCCCGGCTCGGGCGCCTGCACGCTGGCCTCGACGATGGATCTGTGGCTTTGGACGCTGCGTCATCTGCTCGAGGCGAAGGACGCGGAGGGCGCTCCGCTGTACAAAGGACACCGCCAGGGCGTCACGTTCCCCATGGCGGACGCGCTCTGTTGGATCCTGTCGTCGCGCTATCAGATCCTGGATGTGTTGGAGTTGGAGGCGAAGGGTGGGGAGAACCCGGCCCTATCCGAGGCGCTTCCCGGTTACGTGCGCTTCTTCACGGATCTCTGCCACGTGCAGGCGGCGGCAGCGGCCGGCGAGGTGGCGCGGATCTGCTCGTCGCTGGTGTTCGGCTACAATCGTCACCCGTCGTGGAGCGAGGACGGCGGCCAGGTCTACGATGCGCGGGAATTAACGGTGCTGGAGAACCTTGCGCCGGGGCTCTGCTCGTGTGTCGTCGATGTGATCGACGAAGACGGAGATCTGCCGGCGAAGGCCGGGCCGTGCGTGCGCTTCGCCGGCTACGAGCCTTTCACCCTGCGGCGGAACAAGCTGGACGGGTGCATGACGGGGGCACGGCTAGCGAAAGATCGGGCGGCGCAGGCCCTGACCGAGGTGATGATCCCGGAGACTCTCGACTACCCGCTGTAGCCGGGCGATCAGCGATAGGACGGACATGACGGACATCGAACGCCAGAGCATGGATGTCGATATCGTCTGCGTCGGCTTCGGTCCGGCGACGGGCGGTTTCCTCACCACCCTCTCTCGTGCTATGCAGGATCCGGAGCGGCAGGCCTACCTGCAGAGCCGCGCTGTGCCGGGTATGCCGTTGCAGGTGCTCTGCTACGAGCGGGCCGACGATATCGGCTTTGGCGTGTCGGGCGTCGTGACGCGGGCTCGCGGAATCAAGGCCTCCTTCCCCGACCTCGAGCCATCGGAGATCCCGATGACGCACGCGGTCACGAAGGAGAAGCTCGTCTACCTGAAGGACCCGGTCGGGGCGAGCCGGCGAACCGCCGGCGTGAAGAGTCTCGACGCGGCGCTGGCGGGTCTCAAGGTTGTGGGTCGGAGCAAGCACCGCGCGGTCGAGTTGCCCTATATCCCGGAGTTCATGAGCAAGGAAGACGGGCTGGTCATGTCGATCGGTCAGTTCAACCAGTGGATCGGCTCGCTGCTCATGGGGTCCGGCATGGTCCAGATCTGGCCAGGCATGCCGGTGGCCGAGCCTTTGATCGATGGGGACAGCGTGGTTGGCATACGGTTGGTGGATCAAGGGGTGGACGGCCAAGGGAACCCGGCGGACGGGTATATGCCGGGGATGGACGTGCGAGCGGCGCTGACCGTCGTCGGTGACGGTCCCGTGGGAGCGGTGGGCCGCAAGCTGGACGAGCGCTTCGGCATGCCCGAGGATCATCACCAGCGCGACTGGGCGGTGGGCATGAAGATGGTCGTCGACCTGCCCGAGGATTGCCCACTCGATGCGGGCACCGTCTTCCACACGATCGGCTACCCCGAGCCCGAGATCTTCGGTTTTATGTATTTGTATCCGGGGCGCGTGGCGAGCCTTGGGATCTTCGTCCCCTCCTGGTTCGACAGTCCGGTGCGTACCAGCTACCGCTACCTGCAGCACTGGATGATGCATCCCTACATTTGGCGCTACCTGAAGGGCGGCACGATGCGGTCATGGGGAGCGAAGACGCTGCAGGAGTCAGGACGGCGTGGCGAACCGCACCTGGTGGGGAATGGCTACGCTCGCGTCGGCGAGGGCTCGGGCAGCACTAACGTGCTGACCGGCAGCGGTGTGGACGAAGCGTGGACCACGGGCGCCTTGCTGGCCGAGGGCGTCATCGGGTTGCTGAGGGAGGACAAGCCGTTCACGCGTGAGAACCTCGAGCAGGCGTACGTGGCGCGGCGCCGCGAAAGCTGGTTGGAGAAGGAAGGCCGGATCGCCGAGAAGGCGCGAGACGGCTTTCAGCGCGGCTTCATCGCCGGCATGCTGGGTATGGGGCTGTCGGGGTTGAGCAAGGGCAGGGTCAACATTGGTGGCCCGGCCAAGCGACCGTACGAGCGCGTTCCCTCGTTAGAGGCGTATTACGAGGACAAGCTCGAAGCGGAGGAGATCGAACGAATCCGCCAGCAGACGACGGCGGCCGGAACGTCGATGCATGATGCGTTGATGGAGGCGGCCGGTTGGCCGGAGATCCCGTACGACGGCGAACTGCTCGTCTCGCATCAGGACGCGTTGCTGATGGGCGGCAAAGTCCAGGCGCCGGCCGGGTATCCCGATCACGTCGTCTTTCTCTATCCCAGCGCCTGCGAGGCTTGCGAGACGAAGCTGTGCATCGAGATCTGCTCGGGGCAGGCGATAACGCCGGGAGAGAGCGGCGTCCCGCAGTTCGACCGGGAGAAGTGCATTCACTGCGGTGCTTGCTTCTGGAGCTGCACGGTGCCGCGGGAAGACGACCCGGAGCGGACGGTGCTGGAGTTCCGCGCAGGTGCGGGAGGGCTGCACTCGGCGGAAAACTGAGTGCGAATATCCAATATCGAACGCCGAATTTCCAATGATGAAGTGTGAGCTGGGATCTCGGATCTCTTCGGCGTTCGGTCTTCCGTTCGAAATTCGATATTCCTTGTTCGATATTCAATATTCAACGGGGGGATGAATGAGCAACGCTTTTCACATAGTCGTCTGCGGCAGTCTCGTTCCCGATCCGCTGCAGACGCTGGAGCCGGTGGAGACGCCCAGCGGACCGGGGCTGAAGAACGAGATGATGTTGCCATCGGTACTCGACCCCTGGGCGGCGCACGCCCTCTACGAGGCCGCCCAGCTTGCCAAACAGAACGACGGCAGCAAAGTCTGGCTGGTCAGCCTCGGCCCCAAGGCGCGCTTGCAGCAGCTGATGATGAACATCGCCCAGAAGGTCCCGTTCGAGCTGGTCGCCCTCGACGGTCCCGCCAGCGGGTTCACCGACGCGATCGAGGTGGCCGGGGCGCTGGCGGGCGCGATCGAGGGGATCTCAGGGCTGGATCGTGACCGGTTGCTGTTGTTCGGCGGTCGTTCGTCGGCCTCGCGCGACGCGGGTGTCACGGTGCAGATGGTGGGCGAGCGATTGGGGATCACCGACCAGTTTTTGGCGGTGGACAAATTGACGGTGGAGGACGACGGGTCACTGCGGCTGCTGGAGCGAATCGAGGGCGGCCGGTATTTGGCCTCGGTGTGCGAGGGACCGCCGGCCGCGGTCGCCTGGTCCACGGGCGAGCTGCCGGAACCGCCGAACAACCCGCAGGTGGGAATGCAGAACATGCGCGCCATCATGCCGGCGCTGCAGAAGGCGCAGCCGGCGGCGGTGGGAGCCGAGGGGGTGTCGTTCGAGGCGGTCGAGGTTCCCAAGCAGCGGCGTGAGACTCGTGTGGTGAAGGATGTGCCGGTCGACGAGATCGCCCGCGAGATCGTCGAGTGGTTGAGGAGCTAGCTATGGAAAAGATTCTCCTGCTGGTGCATACGGATGACGGAGGCGGGCTGCCACGGGCGGCGCTGGAAGTTCTGACCGGGGCCGTGCGACTGTCACAAGACCTGAGTGGGGCGGATGTCGTCGTGGGCCTGATCGGCGGTGAGGTGCAGAGCGCGGCCGATGCCATCGCCGGTTGCGGTGCTGCCTCCTTCCTGTCGGTGGAAGGCGAGGATTTCGTTGTGTCCCGCTATGCCAGCGACGCGGCAGCGGCCGAGGCGTTGGTGCGCGAGTCGGGCGCGACGCTGGTGCTCGCCCCCGCGACATCGCGGTTCTCCCGCACCATCCCGGGCGTGGTGCCGCGCGTCGACGGACGCATCGACACGCACGTGACGGGACTGTCGGTGAAGGATGGAGAGCCGCGGATCGAGCGTTGGTACTACCGACAGCGCATGGTAGCGACGCTGGGCCGGGCGCAGAGGCCCTGGTTCATCCTAATTGACTCCGGCGTCTTCGAGCCGTGGACGGGCGAAGCCGGCACGGCCGCGCTGAAGGGCCTCACGGTCGACCTGCCGGCGCTGCGCACACGAGTCGTCGGCGAAGAGGCGGCCTCGGCCGAGGCGCAGACGATACGGCCGGACGCAGATCTGCTGTTCGTCGCCGGAGCCGGCTGGACCAAGAAGCAGGCGGATGGCCAGCCCCACGTAGGGGACGCCGAGCGACTGATCCTCGAATTCCTGGGGAGTGCGCGCGCGTCGCTGGGCAGCAGCAAGTCGCTGGTCGATCAGTCGGGCGAGGGTCAGGAGGTTCTATCGTTCATGAGTCACATGAACCAAGTTGGGCAGACGGGTTCGACGCCGCGGCATCCCAAGGGTCTGGCCACGTGCTGCCACGGTGAGGAGCCGCACGTCGTCGGTTGGCGGTTCATCAAGGAGCGGCGCGCGGTGAATATGGACCCGGCGTGCGGCTGGGCCCAGGGAAAAGCCGACGTGCTGTACGTCGCCGATGCTTTCGCCGTCATGGCCAAGGTCAACGAATTGCTGCGGAGCAGTTGACCCAGGAGGTGCACCATGCAGGTGCCGATACTACCCATAGACTTGACGGCGGTCGTCGCCGTCGTGATGGCGATGGGCATCATTCTGGTGCCTGTCGCGGGTTTGACCTTGCGGTTTGCCTTGAAGCCGATCGCGGAAGCGATGGCGAAGATCAAGGAGGCGCAAGGCGCCGGGCAGCAGGTCGCGGTGATGCAGCAGCGCATCGACCTTTTGGAGCAGCAGTTGGCGGGCATGGAATCGGAGATGGCCCGCCTGCGCGAGATCCAAGAGTTCCACGCCCAGCTCAAGGCGCCCGAGGAATAGAGTCCGGTAGCGCGGCGACTTCTTAGGCGATGTGAGAGAGGCGGCCGGTCCTCTCGCTCCGGCCTCCCCCGCGCTCACCCCAGCTCCGCTCGACGCCCGCCGCCCGCCGCCCTCACTCCTGTTGCGTCGAGCGAAGCGCGCGCTCGACGAATTCCTTGACCTGGTGTCCGACCTGCTGGTCGGGGTGGGCGGCGATCATCTGCTCGGCAACGCGCAGAGCCTGTCGGAACTCTCCCCGCTTCACGTAGTGATCGGCCAGCGCGTATAGGTAGTCCAGGTTGTCGGGCTCCAACTCGATGGCGCGGCGAAGCGCGGCTTCGGCCTCGGCGGCCCGTCCGATCTGTTGCTGTATCAGTCCCAAGTTGTAGAAGACGCGCGCTCGCTCGGGCATGCCTTCGCCGGCGCGTCGCAGGTACTCGACGGCCTCTTCGTAGCGGTTCATCTCGGCCAGAAGCAATCCCAACGAGTAGGCAGCGTCGTACTGTTCGGGGTAGCCGTCCACGATTTGCCGCAGCAGCGGCTCCGCTTCGTCGTTTCGACCTTGCGAATTGAGGAGAACCGCCAGGTTCGCCTTGGCGGGATAGAAGAGATCGTCGATCTCGATCGCGGCGCGGTAGTAGGTCTCCGCTCGCGACGGATCGCCGAGTTGGCTGTAGAGATTGCCTAGGTTGTGACCCGCAAACGCGAAGTCGAGCGAGTACTCCATCGCCGCGACGTATTCCGCCAGCGCCCCGTCCAGCGCCTCCTGTTGATAGGGCTTGAACAGACGCAGCGGCAGACCGGCCAGTCGTGAAGCGGCCTGCATGCGCACGCCGCGCACGGGATCGAAGAGCAGCGGCGACACCAACTCGACGAACTCGTCGGGATCGGCCGTGTTCACGTTGGTGACCGCCGTGAAGCGGAGCAGCGCCTCAGGGTCGGAGAGAGCCCGGTTGAAGGCGGCGGTGCTCGCTTCGCCGGGGTAGGCGCCCAACAGCTGTAGAGCGGTGGCGCGTACGATGGCCGGGTAGAGATCGTCGCCGGCCAGCCTGATCAACAGCTCGTCGGCTCCCGGTTCGCGGTCGCGACCGGCGGCGAGGATCGTGCCGTAGTGGGGCTTGCGGGCTTTGCCGTACCACTCCTGGTATTTCTCCGCCGACCATGCGTCGGACTCGTCGTCGTGGCAACCGCTCTGGCTGCAGGCGTTGGGCACGCCGATCTCGAGCGTCAGGTC
>JASFMO010000093.1:0-9361 GCA_050117535.1 Gemmatimonadales bacterium
CCGACGTCGATGTCCGCCGGGGAGTGCGAGCTCGCGCCCCGGCGGTCATCCTTGCCGACCCGTACGATCGCGTCCTATTCATCTTCCATCGCCCATCGCACCAGAATCAACCGACGGTCTTGGATCCAGCTGTGGGAGCGAACCATGCTGAGAAAAACTGCACTAGCGCTGCTGTTCGTCATCGCGGCGCCGTGGCCGGCGCGCGGGCAAGCTCTGACCGATCATCCGCGGATCGCCGAGGCGCTCAACCTGCTCGAGATCTGGCTCGAGGCGCAGCGCGACTACGAAGACGTTCCCGGGTTGTCCTTGGCCGTGGTACATGACCAGGACATGGTCTGGAGCGGGGCCTACGGGTATGCGGACCGCGAGAGGGTGGTTCCGGCAACGACCAAAACGATCTACAGCATCTGCTCGATCTCAAAGCTGTTCACCAGCATCGCCGTCATGCAGTTGCGTGATCAAGGAAAGTTGCGCCTGGATGACCCGGTAGAGGAACATCTGTCGTGGTTCGATATCGAGCGGGCGTACCCGGACGCTCCAGCCGTCACCGTTCAGTCGTTGTTGACGCACTCCTCGGGTCTGCCCCGCGAGTCGGATTATCCTTACTGGACAGGCCCCGAGTTCGCTTTTCCGAACCGCGACCAGATCATCGAGCGGCTGGCGGATCAGGAGACCCTGTACCCCGCATCCAAGTACTTCCAGTACTCGAACCTGGGCCTGACGCTCGCCGGCGAGATCGTGGCGGCGGCTTCGGGTATGCCCTTCGATGTGTATGTGCGGCGCAATATTCTGGATCCGCTCGGCTTGGATGACACCAGTCCCGAGATTCCGCTGGACCAGAAGGGCCAGCGGATGGCCACCGGCTACGGAGCGGCCGGTCGAGAGGGTATTCGCGAGCCGCTGACTATTCTGCAGGTCCGCGGCATCGCGCCTGCGGCCGGCTTCGCGTCGACGGTCGAGGACCTGGCGAGCTTCGCCGCCTGGCAGTTCCGCCTGTTGGAGACCGGGGGATCGGAGATCTTGAGTGCCAACACCTTACGCGAGATGCACCGGGTCCACTGGGTCGATCCAGACTGGACGACCCACTGGGGCCTTGGCTTCGCCGTCTGGCGGGACGATGACAAGACGTTCGTCGGGCACGGTGGTAGCTGTCCGGGCTACCGCTCGCAACTGATGCTTCAAACGGATGAGAAGCTCGCGACGGTCGTCATGACCAACGCCATGGGAGTGAATGCGAGGAAGTACGCCCGTATCGCCTATCAGATCGTCTCGCCGGCGATGGAGCAGCCGCTCGACTCCACCAGTGCGGTTGAGGCGACCGACCTCGACCTCGGGGCCTACGCCGGGACCTACGGCACGGCCTGGGGTGGCGAGCTGGCGGTCTTTGCTTGGAAGGATGGACTGGCGATGCTCCACCTGCCGACCGATGACCCAATGGACAGCATCACTCGCTTGAATCACGCGGGAGGGAACACCTTTCGGCGGGTCCGTAGCGACGACTCGTTGGGCGAGGAAATCGTGTTCGAGATGGAGGACGATCGGGCCGTGCGATTCAAGCGGCACAGCAACTACTACCCCAGGATCAAGTAGCGCCGCGAAGTTTTAGCCAGCGCAGGGCGGGCGCTTCTTGCCGTGCGCGGGCGCGGGTCAGCGGCTGGCCCTGGGCTCCGATCCCACTCGACGACGCCGCGCGATGAAGTCAGCGAATCTGGTCGAGCGCGCGCTGACCGCCCCAGCGGGCGACGATCTGATCGTCGTAATCGTCGGCAGTGCGCACGACGGCGGTAACCGAGGACTCGAGCTCCTTCCTATCACACGTCGACCCGACGATGGAATGCTCGAAGAAGATGTCGCCCTCGTCGTCGACGCCGAATGCGCCAAAGTGCATGCCGCCATTCTCTTGCAGAAGGAAGCGCATCAAGTCGGGGGTCATTTCCACCCCGGTGACGACGTACGATCGGGTCGTGATTATGGCGTCGTCATCGGACCATGGGAAAACTCCGACTTGGGCGAAGGCCGAGCCCTGCATGACGCCGAGCAGCGGTTTGTCGGGGTTGCGCAGGACCGATCCGCCGAACAACTCGGTGACCCATGGTAATACCTTTTCGTAACACTGTCTCTGGGCGTCCGTGGAGAATTCCATTGTCGAATGCCTGGCCTTGTCGGTTGCTCGATATCATCTCTGCGTGCAGGCTGCAACGGTGTGCGGCTAGCAAGATGCTCGATGAAGGCGGAGCGGACAAGATGAAGTATCGGGCAGGCCTCGAGGCGAAGCGTCAGCGGGCGCCGTCTGGATCCGAGCTGGCTGCGGGGTCGGCATCGCTTCGGTCATGGCGCCGAGTGAAGAACGAGGCTGGACAGATAAGGACATAGAGGTCCTGGGCCGCGATGGAAACCCGTATCGGACCGGTCCAGAAGCGCAGGTGGTGGAGCAACACCAGGTAATAGATGAAGAAAGCACCGAAAATAGCGATGACGGCCAGAGGATGTTGCCTTTGCCGCCACAGCAACAACGACCCCAAGGAAACCAGACCCAGTTTGGCCAACACGAATCGAACAGGATGATGGACCACCAGGTCCCGCAGTAGAGCATTGGCCTCGACGGCCATACCCGTACCCACCCACCAGAGCGTGAAGATAGCGTCGAGCAAGTTGAGCAGGAGCAGGGCTTTGAGGATGCTGAGCAGCCAACGGTATTGCTCGCTGGTGCCGATTTGCAGCGAGTTGAAGCGAATGGTCGCTGACCCGTGGCTCGCGTTTCTGGACATTGTCTCCCGTCGGCTCTTGCCTAAGCCTGCACTTCATAAGTCGTGAGATGCAGAAAGCGATCCCGGTCATCCTCACTCGCGCTAAGTGAAGCAGGAATAGTGGGTTAAGGAAAAACTTTCAGGTGGTCGGCCTCTGGGCCGTCCGGACACTGTTGCGGGGAAGCCGCGACTGACGGCCTGCAGCGGGGCGAGGTATTGCACCGGCACAACGCCCGGCCCTCGGTCGGCGAGGTTCTGTCTCGGTTGACTGGCGGGCTGAGCGTTGCCCACCTACTTTGGGCGGCCATACTCACGGGCCGATTGTCAAAGACTCGATCGAGAGGGAAGCCATCCATGCAACTGCGCACCGCAATCGTGCTGCTCGTCGCCCTGGGGATTACCGCCTGTGGCAAGGGGCAGGCTCAGACCCAGCCTTCGCCGCAAGGCGGACAAGCTCAGGCTGGCCGGCAACGTAGCGAGGGTCCCAAACCGTACGGGCAGGTGATTACCCGTACGGCCGAGAGCGATTCTGGGCTTTTCGTGGTCCACAACGTCGATGACAAGTACTACTACGAGATTCCGTTGGGCATGCTCGACCGCGAAATGCTCCTGGTGTCTCGACGGGCACGGACCGCGGCGAACATCGGGTACGGAGGTGAGAAGAACAACACGCAGAGCGTCCGGTGGCAGCGACGCGACAAGAAAGTTCTTCTTCGCATCGTCTCCTACACGAATGTGGCCGCGGACTCGCTACCCATATACGATGCGGTGCGCAATTCGAACTTCGAGCCGATCGTCAGCGGCTTCGACATCGAAGCCTTCAATGTCGACTCGGCGACAGCCGACACAGCGGCCGTGGTCATCGATGTGACGGACCTCTACACCAGCGACGTGCCGGTCCTCGGACTGAGCAGGTCAACCCGCGAACGCTACAAAGTGCGCAGTCTCGACAAGGATCGGACGTTCATCGACTGGATGAAGAGCTACCCGCGTAACATCGAGACGCGGGTGGTGCTGACGTACAACGCGAGCGAGCCACCGTCGAATTCCTCCACGGGCGCGATCTCGCTGGAGATGAACCACTCGATGATCCTGCTTCCTGAGGAGCCGATGCGCCCGCGCATCGCCGACGGGCGAGTCGGCTTCTTCGGCGTCTCGCAGGTGGACTACGGGCGAAGCGATCAGAAGGTGACGACGCGGCGCTACATCACGCGGTGGCGATTGGAGCCCAAGGACACTTCCGCGTTCCTGCGCGGCGAGCTGGTCGAGCCCGTCAAGCCGATCGTCTACTATATAGACCCGGCGACACCGGAGAAGTGGCGCGGCTACCTCAAGCAAGGAGTCGAGGACTGGAACGCGGCGTTCGCCGCGGCGGGCTTCCGGAACGCAATAGTAGCCAAGGATCCGCCGATCCCGGAGGATGATCCCGAGTTCAGTCCTGAAGATGTCCGCTACTCGGTGATCCGCTGGTTTCCCTCGCCCGTGCAGAATGCCTACGGGCCGCACGTCCACGACCCCCGGACCGGCGAGATCCTCGAGAGCGACATCGGTTGGTACCACAACGTCCTGAGCCTGCTGCGCAACTGGTACCTGATCCAGACGGCCGCCGCCAATCCCGCGGCGCGCGGCGTGAAGTTCAGCGACGAAGTCATGGGCGAATTGATTCGCTACGTGGCGGCGCACGAGGTCGGCCATACGCTCGGCCTGCCCCACAACATGAAGGCCAGCTCTTCCTATCCGGTGGACTCGCTGCGCTCGGCCAGTTTTACCTGCACGATGGGCACCACGCCGTCGATCATGGACTACGCCCGCTTCAACTATGTCGCGCAGCCGGAGGACGAAGGCGTCTGTTTCACGCCGGTCATCGCTCCCTACGACAAGTACTCCATCATGTGGGGCTACCGCCCGATCATCGAAGCGGAGTCGTCGGATGACGAGCGCACTGTGCTGGACGGCTGGATACGCGAGCGGTACGACGATCCGATGTACCACTATGGCGGCCCCAGCGGGGTCGATCCCACGTCGCAGACCGAGGCCGTGGGTGACGACGCGATGCGGGCGAGCGAATACGGCATCGCCAACCTGAAGCGGATTGTTCCGAACCTGATCGACTGGTCGTATGAGGAACTGGAGGACTACTCCGAGTTAGAGGAGCTCTACGGCCAGGTGCTGAGCCAGTGGAGTCGCTACATGGGGCATGTGGCGACCAACATCGGCGGCATCGTACAGACGCCGAAGACGTACGGAACAGACGGACCCGTGTACGAGTTCGTTGCGGAAGAGACGCAGCGTCGCGCCATGCAGTTCTTCGTCGAACAGGCCTTCACGCCGCCCATCTGGATGATCGACGAGGACATCCTGCGGCGGGTCGAGAACGTGGGCACGGTGGAGCGAATGCGGAGCGCGCAGGTGCGGGTGGTGAATCTGGTGCTGGATCCGGGCCGCATGCAGAGGCTGATCGAGGCTGGGGTTCGCAACGGAGACGACGCCTACACGCTGGGTGAGATGTTGGGCGATCTGCGGGCCGCCGTCTGGAGCGAGCTGTCCGCCGGCCAGTCCGTCGACGTGTACCGGCGAAACCTGCAGCGCGGTTACCTGGAGCGTCTGGCGTGGTTGATGACGGAGGAACCCGCGGCCCCGCCATCGTTCTTCGGGGCTCGGTTCGCGACCGGCGTCAACGTCTCGCAGTCGGATATCCGGCCTTTCGTCCGCGGAGAGCTGCAAACCTTGAAGCGTGACATCAACCGAGCTTTAGCCCGCGGGGGCATCGACCGCGCGACGCGGCTGCACCTTCAAGACGCCGTGGTGCGAATCGACAGGATTCTGAATCCCGAGGACTGAGCGTGCGCGAACAAGCGGGCTGTGAAGGTGCAGGAGCGGGTCGTCTCGCTCCGGCCCTACCACGCGCTCACGTCGGCTGGCGTGACCGCGGGTTCTCAAGAAGTCGCAGCGAAGACCCGGCCCCAGCCTGCGGTTACCGCGTGGTTTCGTCGCGTCGAGAGATCATGACCTAGTGTGCACCGCTGATCAGGAGGAAAGTCTTGCTGGGCCAGAGCGTGCTTATTCTGACGGCGGGCTTGGGCGCTGCGTTCTTGGTCCCGCCCGGGATGCTGGCTCAAGAGGTCCAGCCCGCCGGCCAAGAATCGATTGTCGAGGCCTGTAGGGGACCGGAACATAGACAGTTCGACTTTTGGTTGGGCGACTGGGAAGTGACGGATACGGCTGGGGCCATCGTCGGCAGCAACCGCATAGCTCGGGTGGCCAGCGGCTGCGGCCTGTTGGAGAATTGGCGCGGCGCCACCGGTACCGAGGGCACCAGCCTCAACTGGTATGAGCCGCAGAACGGGCAATGGCACCAGGTCTGGGTTGGGTCGGGATACTACCTGTGCCTGACCGGCGGGATCGAAGATGGGAACATGATATTGTCCGGTGATCGGCAAACGCCGGGAGGCGTCGTCGTCGACCAGATTACGTGGATCCCTCTGGACGATGGCCGCGTTCGTCAGGTCTGGAAGGTTTCGCGGGATTCCGGAGGAAGCTGGCAGGTTCTGTTCGATGGGATATACGCTCGCCGTTGAAGTGCGACGACTCTCAGCGTGAACTGACGGAGACCATGGCCTGTACTGACTCAGAAGGCGAGTTGATGGCGAGCGCCCGAGCGATTCTCGAGGCTCTCTCGGAGGCCGGGACACCCGAGGAGATCAGCGACTTCACGGACGTTCGACTATTCCGAGTCCGTTCCATGCTTCGTGAGCTGCAACGAGTCGGCTTGGTCTCTCACCGTCAAGGCCGTTATTCCTTAACCGCAGCGGGACGAGCGAAGCTGGAGCCGCAAGCCCGCTGAGTTCCCGCGTTCCGTCTAGCCTTCGCTCGGCTATATTTCCGACACATTATCGCGGGTACCGTTTGGGCACGGCCCGGCGGGCGATCGGCGTCGGGATGCGGAGCGCCGAGCTGTGCGAGCGATGAGCCGAGATGCGGGTATGATGGAAAAGAGCAAAGGCGAAGCGGGCAAGGTGACGGTGAGCTGTCAGTTCTGTCTGACGCTCAACCGTGTGGACGTGAACCGGGTGAATCACAGCCCCAAGTGCGGAAACTGCGGTCGGCCCATCCTGCTGGATCGACCGATCAGGGTCACGAACGACGATTTCCGAAAGGTGGTGGGCGGCTCGGACGTTCCGGTTCTCGTCGACTTCTACGCGGATTGGTGTGGGCCCTGCAAGGTTATGGCGCCCGTGCTCGATGACTTTGCCCGCGCCCATATCGGCGAGGCGCTGGTTGCCAAACTCGATACGGACATGAACCAGACGATCGCTCAAGACTTCGGGATCCGCAGCATTCCCACGCTTATCGTCTTCAAGAACGGTGCAGAAGTGGATCGGAGAATCGGTGCGGTCAGCCGCGAGGAGCTGGAGAAGCTGTTTGCGTCCGCCTAGTTGAGCCCAGGAAGAAGCGAGGACGCCTGCCGATTATCGGATGGTCCTGCAAAGGGCCGTCCGTTTTGTTAGCCGGGTGACGCTTTCTTGTCGATAGGGCCTCTGCCGTATAGAATTGAGAGTTCCTTTTGTCTCGTGCGACTCGGAAGGACCATGTCATCTTTGCAGCTCCAACAGACCATCCGTAGGCGGCGTGGGTCCTCGTGCCCGCGTTCTTGCCGTTTTGTCTCCGGCCAAACGATTGAGTGATGTCGAGTCGTAGCGATTTCGCGGCCACACTGCGGCGCACTCGACTGACTCGGGTGCTGCTCGTCTACCTCGGAGGATCCTTCGCTGCGCTCGAGGCCGTGGATCTCTTGGGCGACAAGATGGCGTTGCCGGACTGGGTCTTCGCGGGTGCGGTCGTGTTGCTGGTGATCGGCCTGCCCATCGTGATTGCCACGGCACTGATCCAGGCGGGACCCGGCGATTCACCGCCCTCAGTCGCGCCATCGGGCGACGATCGGCGGGAGGCGCCGGTCGGATCGAGAGGTGGAGCCCGCCGGATACTTACCTGGCGTAACGCGGTGACGGGTGGAGTAGTCGCCGCGGCGCTGTGGGGTGTGGCCGTCAGCGCCTGGCTTGTGTTGAACGATGGCCGTCCCGAGACCGGTGCGGAAGCAGATCGCCCCTCGGACCGGCAAATGCTCGTTGTCTTGCCGTTCGAGAACCTGGGCAGCGAGCAGGACGAATACTTCGCGGACGGTATAACCGACGCGATCACGGCGCGCTTGGCGAGTCTGCAGGGTTTGGGCGTCATATCCCGGCAGAGCGCCGTGCAGTACAAGAACAGCCCGATGACCGCAGGGGAGATCGGCACCGAGCTGGGCGTTGACTACATCCTGGAGGGCACGATTCAGCGCGAGCGACCGTCCGATCCCGCCAGCCGTGTGCGCGTGATCCCACAGCTCATCCGGACTGCGGATGATACGCACGTATGGGCGGCGACGTACGACGAGGACCTGAGCGAAGTGTTTCGCGTCCAGTCTGAGATCGCGGAGCGTGTTGCGCGGGCGCTGGATGTCACGGTGCTGGATCCGGAACGTCGCTCTCTGGAGTCGAGACCGACGGAGAACCTCGCCGCCTACGATTACTACTTGCGCGGCAACGAGTACTTCAACCGCGGGCAACTCGGCTATCTCGATCTCGCCGCCCTCACCGCCGTGGAACTGTACGAGAATGCCGTGGAATTGGACACGCAGTTCGCGCTGGCGTGGGCGGCGTTGGCGAGAGCCCATACGCTCGTCTACGACAACGACTACGACAATACGGACGAACGCCTGGAAAGAGCGCGCGAAGCGGCCGAGACCGCGTTGCGCCTCGACCCTGATCTACCGGAGGCTCACCTGGCCTTGGGTGGGGTGTTCGTGGCACGTCGGGATTACGACTCGGCGCTGCAGCAGTTCGAGATCGCTCGATCGGAGAGACCGGACAATGCGGAGTTGCTGCGTGCGGTCGGCGGTGTTCTGGGAGCTCGGAATCGATGGCCCGATGCCATCCCAATGCTCGAGGAAGCCGTGGCGCTGGATCCCCGTTCGGCCGGCACGGCCCGCGACCTTGGCGACGCGCTGTACCGGGCCGGACGGTATGCGGAAGCCGAGGCGCAGTTCGACCGCGCGATCTTGCTCGCCCCGGATGAGGTGCTGCCGTACGTCGGCAAGCTAGACCTCTACCTCAGAGCGATGGGTGATACGGCGAGCGCCCGGCGGGTTATCGAGGAGGGCTCGCGGCGCATGGGAAGCCTGGTGTTCGGGGCCAATCTTCTCTCGCAGGACTACAGCTACTTCCGGCTTCTCGGTGAGGATTTTGCGGCCGTCCTGGATGAACTCTCGATCGGATCGTTCGGCCACGACACGGTCTCGCATTTCTTCTATCATCTGGCGCGCGGTTGGCGTCACACTCAGCTGGGAGATGCCGGGGCTGCCGCGGCCTCGTACGACTCGGCGCGGGTCGTGTTGGAGAATGGGCTGCGGCGCTGGTTGAACGACGCATTTTGGCGCCGCGAGCTTGGCATCGCCCTGGCCGGTCTGGGTCGCAAGAACGAGGCGGTCGCGGAAGCGCGGCGTGCGGTGGAGCTCGTTCCTCCGGCGGCGAACTCCGAGTTCGGGGCCGAAAACCTGGCGAGATTGTCGCAAGTCC
>JASFMO010000094.1:0-9300 GCA_050117535.1 Gemmatimonadales bacterium
ATCGAGCGTGCCACCGGCCACTCTCTGCGCGAGTTCGCCCACAAGAACATCTTCGCGCCCTTGGGCATGACGCACACGCACTTTCACGACGACTACACACACATCATAAAGAATCGCGCGATCGGACACCTGACAGGCCCAAACGGGTCCGTGGCGCTTAACATGAGCAACTTCGCCCAGGTAGGCTCGGGCGGACTGTACACATCTGTAGATGACCTGCTTCTGTGGGACCGGAACTTCTACGATAACGAGCTGGGCGAGGGTGGCCTGATCGAACACATGCTGGTCCGTGGCATCCTCAACAATGGAGACACGCTCAACTACGCGGCGGCTCTCCAGATCGGGGAATACAGAGGACTGAGAACGGTCGCCCATGGCGGAGCGCTCGGAGGGTACCGAGCGCAACTCCTTCGCTTCCCGGATCAGCGATTCAGCGTCGCCTGCCTATGCAACCTCGCGCCCATGAACCCGACGGCTCTCGCTTATCGGGTCGCCGACCTCTACCTGGCCGACGAACTCGAGGTCGCACCGGAGGAATCGGCTGAGGAGCGAGCACCAGAGCCGCGCCGAGAACGGGAGACCGCGGAGCCCTTCCAGCCTACCCCGGCACAGATGGCTGAGTATCCCGGGGCCTACTACAGCGAAGAGCTCGACGCGACGTGGGATCTGACGACCCAGGACAACCTGTTGTACGCGGTCGGCGTTGAAGACCCATTCTCTCCCGTCGAGGCCGACGTATTCAGGCTGGACGGGGTAGTCCTGCGATTCGTTCGCAACACCGACGGGCAAGTCACAGGTCTCACGGTCGATGCCGGGCGCGTCCGAGGAATCGGCTTCGTGCGAGAGCGCGACTAATAAAACCCAACGTCGCTACACGCGACGGGGCGTTAGAGTGAAAGCAACCAAAACCCACGCCATTCTGATCGAGCGTCACGGCTCGCCGGAAGTTCTGGTAGATAGGGAGGTCCCGCTTCGCGAGCCGGAGCCCGCCGAAGTTCACCTCCGGGTCGAGGCGGTAGGTGTCAATTTTGCCGATCTCGCGATGCGGGCCGGGCTCTACGGAACCGTGCCCGAGCTTCCCTACAGTCCCGGCTTCGAGGTCGCCGGTGAGATCGTTCGGGTCGGCCACGAGGTGAAGGGGTGGCAAGCTGGCGATCGCGCCGTTGCCCTACTGCGCTACGGTGGATACGCGCGCGACGTTGTGGTCCCAGCCGCGCAACTGTTCAACTATCCCGTCGTTCTCAATGCGGTACAGGCGGCGGCGGTCCCCGTCGTCTTCCTAACCGCCTGGGTCTGCCTGTTCGAGGCCGGCAACGCGCGGCGGGGTGAGACGGTGCTGATTCTGGGGGCCGGAGGCGGGGTCGGAACCGCCGCGGTCCAGCTCGCCGTCAAGCACGGGCTACGCGTCATCGGGACGGCGGGCACGCCCGAGAAGCGTAGCTTCGTGACCAAGGGGTTGGGCGCTGAAGCTTGTTTCGACTCGCGCGGTGCCTGGGAGACGGAGGTCCGTCGAGTCGTCGGCGAGCGGGGCCTCGATATCGCGCTCGATCCCGTGGGAGGCCGAGCTACCGACGCCTGCCGCCGGCTTCTCGCTCCCTTGGGTCGTCTAATTTTCTACGGCCTGAGCGAGGCGATGCCGAAGACGCGACGAAGTTGGTTGCTTGCCGCTCGGGCCTGGCTGCGCACAGCACGCTTCCATCCCCTTTCGTTGGTCGAGCCCAACATCGGCGTCTTCGGCGTGCACCTGTTGCACCTGGGTGCAAAGGAGAGAATTCTGGGGCCGGCGCTCGAGGAAATCTACCAGGCCATTATCGCCGACGAGCTGAGGCCCGTCGTGGATCGTATCTTCCCTCTCAACCGCGACGGCGCCGTCGAGGCACACACCTATCTCCACGCGCGTCGCAATCTCGGCAAGGTCGTGCTCGCGGATCCCGACCTGTTTCCATCCCTCATGTGATGATGCGCCGAGGCCACTCCAATCAATGAAGGAGCGGCCTCGAGGCCGACCGGTGTCCGCCGTGCTAGCTTCCCCAACCTCACCGAATCACATCGGCGTGATGGTTACCCGAATCACCGACGCCACGTCTGGGTAGCTATATCCATCATTCACCAACCGGACGTTACCGTTCTCGGCAGCCCCCGTGTTCGGGCCCGACTGCCGCGGGGCCTGATTCAGTCCTATGCCCGGCTCTTCGTTGACTTCGGTACCAGCATCCCAGAGCCTGACCTGTGCAGTCATGTTTCCCGAGACCGGCGACCCGGACGAGCTGAACAGATCGATTCCAGCCACGTCCGGTGCGTAGAACAGGTCGTTCGACTGCACAAACATCGAGGCGAAAGAGAGCATAGCTCCGGGTTCAGCCGAGACCGTGAAGACGTACGCCTGCCCCGGCAGAATGACCCCGGCCATGCTGTGCCCAACCGGCATCGTAAATGCCCCGCTCGCCTCGACCCCGCTGCGATTGTCGAGATCTGCCGCCAGCTGTGAAGGATCGCCGTCCTCGGCCAACGCCTCGAGCCCCACGCCACGGTCTGGCTGCCCGGCCTCGAAGAGCGGGCCGTCGCTCGTGTGTACGGCCCAGACGCCGGGCGACAGCGGCACCGTCAGGCCTGTACTTGCGGCCAGCGACGCGGCCAAGCTCGAGGGGTCTCCATCCTCGGCGAGCGCCTCCAGGCCCTCACCAAGGTCCACCTGGCCGGTTGAGAAGGTCGGCGCATCGCCGGTGTGGACCACCCAGACGCCCGGAGCCAACGGTACGGATTGCATGCCGCCGTCAGACGTCATCAACGTCTGCCCCGTCGAGAGGTTCTCGATCCGCAAGGTAAAATTGGTCTCACCGGTCACGCTGAGGGTGACCTTCAACACTTCGGCGACGGCCGGGAGGTTGTTGAAGTCATCCGAGGCCAAGCGCACGGTATTGTCTGCATCATCGGCTCCCGTGTCGGGACCGCCCTGACGTTGAGCCTGATCCAACCCCAATCCCGGCTCCTGGTTCACCTCGGTCCCCGCATCCCAAAGCATCACTTGCGAAGTCACGTCTCCGGTCACCTGCGAGCCGTCGTTTTCGAATAGGGCGATCCCAGCAGGCCCCGGCGCATAGAAGAAGTCATTCGAGGGCACGAACATCGTTGCGAACGACAGCTTCGAGCCCGGCGCCGCACTAAAACTGAATTCATAGGCTTCGCCGGGCCCGATGGGGGCCGGCGCGGCGGCACCGACCGGCGTGTTGAACACACCCGAGGCACCGAAGTCATGCAGCGTTGACACGTTTTCGATTCGCACCTCGAACGACGTCTGAATCGGAACCGATGTCGTGTCATCGTCATCGCATCCCATTGTCAGCAGCAGTACGGCCATGCATGTAGTCAGCATTTTCACATTCATCTCCTCTTTCTCCCGTTTCTGATCGATCCTCCGACATTCACAGACCTCGAGGCCGCGAACGCATGCGTTCACGAACAACCGTAGGAAGCGTTGAGCGGAGGAGGAAGGATCTATCGACGGGAGATCAGAGACTTCGATAAGCGGTCAAAGGGATGGACGAGTGACGACTCAAGCCAGCCGATCTTTCGCCTTACCAGCGTAGCGACGGCTCATGATCAGCGGTTCGTCTACACCTTCCACGTATACCAAGTAGCTGTAATTGGACCAAGGTTCGAGACGCTTTACGTGCTCCATGTTCACTATTGTCGAGCGATGGATCCGCAAGAAATAGTTGGCCGGCAAACGGGTCTCCCACTCTTTCAAAGGCTTGTGCACGAGTCGGCGCTTACCTTCGCTTGTATGTACGTATGAGTAGTCTCCCGCTGCCGCGATATACTTGATAGTGTCGACACGCAGGAACGCCAGGCGATCATCCAGCCGCAACAGAAGTCGGTCCTCGTAGTCCAGCGGCCCCGTGGGTGCCGACTCTGGGCGCGGCGAGGAAAGCCTCTCCAATGCTGCCCGAAGCCGCTCGGGCGTCACGGGCTTGAGCAAATAGTCGAGGGCATTCACCTCGAAGGCCCTCAGTGCGTGGCGTTCGTAGGCCGTAACGAAAATGATGGCAGGCTCGGCACCCACTAGTTCCAAAAGATCGAAACCCGTCTCGGCGCCGAGCTGGATATCGAGGAAGACGGCGTCGGGTTTTTCGCGCGCGATGATTTCGGCGGCCGACGTTACGGAATCGGCTTCACCGACGACATCCAACTCCGAATGAGCAGCCAGCAATGTGCGCAGCTCGCTGCGGGCGAGCCGTTCGTCATCGACGATCACCACTCTGTGGGAGCCGCTCATCGCCGGCTGGCTCCCTCGCGCTCTATCCGCACGATCGCTCGCACCCAATCGCCCTGCTGGATGACACTGAATGCGTATCGACCGGGATAGAGACGCGCCAGGCGTTCCTCCACATTCCGCAATCCAATCCCGGCACCGTCACCCGGACCTGTATCCACACCGTCTGAACCGAGCCGGCCGGTATTGGCCACCTCGATCTCCACGTAAGCGTCCCTGGCCTGCGCTCGAATGCTCACGTGCAATCGTTCCTGACTGGTACGCATTCCGTGCTTCACCGCGTTCTCCACCAACGGATGCAGGATAAAGGCCGGCACGAGGCGGTCACCCACAGCGGGATCGATTTCGAGTCGGGTGATCAGCTTGTCCTCGAATCGGATCTTTTCGATCTGCAGGTACCGCGAAAGCACATCGACCTCTTCCCGCAGCGGCACCATGTCCAGCGGTGCCTTCACCAAGGTATAGCGCAGGAACTCTGACAGTTGCGTCACCACATCGCGCGCCCGCTCGCGGTCCTCCTGTATCAGGGCTCGAATCGAGTTCAGCGCGTTGAAAAGAAAATGTGGATTAAGCTGATAGGAGAGAGTCTCGAGTTGCGCCTCATGCGCCAGCGCTTTTGCTTCCGCCGCGTTCCGTTCCTGCACCTTCGAGTATCGCCAGAACTCGATGCCTAAATACGCCGCACTCCACGCGAGCATCACGAACGCGTAGTCAGGAAACGCCATCCGGTAACTGCCCCAATCGAGTGCGAAGCCCGATGCGCTCCAAGGCGGCGACTCGATCAACAGATACAGTACCTGCCAGATCGCGCTCGCCACCACCGAAGCGAACACCGCCACACCGGCGATCGTTCGGATTCCCAGCGGCCTCCGCATCAGCCGGTGGTATATCGCGTACAGACCCAGGCTCATTCCCAGACCGAGCGCTGCTCGCGCCATCTTGGCGCCGAGCATTCCAAACATCTCCGCTTCCGACAGACTCGGCAAACCCGACAGGTACGTGCTGAGTCCGTAGGCGCCCCAGGCGACGAGCTGTACGATCCAAAATACCAGCCGCTTCGGCATGTTCATCGGCCTCGAGTCTACAAAGCGAACAGCGACCTCGTCCTATTCCGTATCCGGCCTGGCGCTGAGATTCCCTACCACGCAGGCGGCCCAGCTATCGAGCAATCTGTATCCGCGCTTGTACCTGCACGCAAGCGACCGAGTCAGTGCTGCTAATCGGCTCTCCATTCAACCTGTGTAGGTGCCGCTCGTCGATCGTGTCCGCCGCTGATCTCATCCGTCACTTGTCGACGGTCGCCGTCCACCGCCAGTGAGATCCGCCGCTACCACCCGCCCGTCCCCGGCTCGCCCTTGTACGGCCCGACGATCTCGGGGGTTACCCAACCTCCGTAGAAACCTCCAGGCTGCGGCTGGACACGCTGGCCATCGACGTAACATTCCAGCTTGGCCGGGTAGAAGGAGAAGAAGCCGGCGACCGCCTCGAAGCCCTCGAAGGGCGTCGCGTAGCTCCACGCCGCTTCCTCGATCCGCCTTTCGCCCGCAATCAGATTCCAGTAGTCCGCTCGCCCCTTCCACTCGCATAGCGAACTGCGCGCGGAACGCTCGAGGTATTGCAGGTTCACATCGTCGGGAGGGAGGTAGAAGGTTGGCGGGCTGGCAGTCTCGAGAATGCGGAACGCGCGCTCGCTGTCAGCCACTAGAATATCGCCGCTGCGGACCTCGACCCGGCGCCTGTCCCGCTCGAGGCGCGGCGGTCGAGGGTAATCCCAAACCGACTCCTGGCCAGCCCGCGGCTCCACGGCGAAGTCCGGTCGCTTCTGTCCCCGGTACTCCCACCCGTCTCGTGCCTGTCGTAGGAATGCCGGCAGATCACGCATTCCAGCTACCTCCGGTTGCCCCGTGATGTCGCCATGGCGATCCGCCGGCAGCAACCAAAAAACCGAGCCGCCGGGGAAATCCCCCAGTTCTCACAACCGCTGCCCTCTTTATACCGTAGTGTAACGTATCGAGTAGGTAGGCGCTGTAGCGGCCCAATCCCTTCTCACAATCGACCATCGCACAGCATCAGAAGTGCGGGAACAGCCACCGACGTGACCGCGGAGCGCAAAACCGATCTGAAGCGATCGTCGTGCTAGAAGGTGTACTCGATCAGGCGCGGCTCTTGTCCGTCTGGAACCGTCAGCCGCAGAATGATGGTCGGCGGGACCGGACCGCCTCCACCGAAAACCGGGAAGTAGGCCTCGCGAAGCGGCGTCAAGTCGAAGAGCAGTCTCCTCCTCAATAGCCCATCGCAGGGATCGTCGTTGTCCTCGTGGGCCAGAAGGACGTTGACCTGGACCGGGAAAGACTCCATCCAGCCGCCCCACGCCACCAGATCGTACTCGTGATGGGCGCAGCCGCCGCCGTGCTCGACCTCTAAGGCCAAGATGGAACCATCCACTGAGTAGTCCATCAGGCCAAGCGGATCTTGCGGCCACGCTTCCGGTCGCGTATCGAAGTCAACGATGATGGGCACAATGCCATAGACGAGCCGATCAAGTTCCGCGGCCGCATGCGCGAGGCCATGCGGAAGCGTCGTCGGGGCACCTCTGACGCTGGCCTCACGATCACCATAGCGAAACGAGAGCTCGTAGTAGAACTGGTCGCAGCAGGGGTGACCGAAGTCCTTGCCGTCGTGCTCGATTATCCCACCAGCCAACATCAGGTCCGAGTAGTAGCGGACTCGCGCCGGACTCAGGCGAGCGAGCACCTCGCCCGCCCTGAAGTCACAGGCGTTGAGGCAAGCAACGCCGCGCACTTCATAGGTCGTGCCGTCGACAGCATAGGTGAAATCAGCCGCGGCGATGCCGCCGGTGACGTGCACCTCGATGTAGACATCCTCGGCGACGGGCTCCTTGGGGTCAGACCCGCAGGCCGACCCTATAACCAGGCCGGCCACAGCCAGGCTCGAGAATATGGCGAGGGAACTACGTTTCCGGGTATGCATGCTCCGGTGCCTCGATAGGTGCCTCGATATGCGATACGCATCAGCTGCGTCTGCGACCGTGTCAACCTGCACAAAGATAGACGATTGGGACTGGACTTGTGTGACATGGACGCTGGTCACTGCAGCCCTCACTTCTTAGCTTTTGACCATCGCTCATCTGTCTGTAGCGGTTCTCGGCACTACTCCGGGTGATGGTCATGCGAACACCGACGGCTTTCGCAGTACGCTCGTTTCAACGAGCGATCGTTGGGGCGGCGTGCGCTACGATATCCGGCCTCGCGACTCAATCTTACGTCGCGGCGCAGGAGGTCTGGCCGGATGCTGAGTGGCCACGTTCTACCCCTGAGGCACAGGGACTCGAACCCGGGCGCCTGAGCGAATTGGTCGAATCGATCCGCGACGGCCAGCGCTTCCCCGACTTGCACAGCTTGCTGGTCGTCAAGAATGGCTACCTCGTGGTCGAGGAGTACTTCGGCGGCTGGGAACAGCAGCGCCTACACGTTCTCCAATCGGTGACCAAAAGTTTTACCTCTGCGGTGATCGGTATCGCCATCGAGCAAGGACATGTCGAGAATGTCGAAGAGCGCGTCATCGACTTTTTCCCCGATTGGCGTGACGAACTGGCGCAGGATCCACGCTGGGCAGCGGTGCGGTTGCAGGATTTGCTGACCATGCGCAGCGGCACCGACTACCACGAGCGAGGCCAGGACTCGCCGCACTCCCAATTGAACCGGACGCCGCGCGGTTGGGACCGTTTCTACCTCGACCGGCCCATGGTGCGCGAACCGGGCACCTACTGGCAATACGACTCGGGCGGTGTGATTCTCCTGTCGGCCATGCTGAAGCAGCGAAGCGGAGTGCACGCCGATGACTATGCCGAGCGCTTCCTCTTCCAGCCTCTCGGGATCGACCAAGCACCCTGGGTCCGGAACCGCGACGGCCACCCACACACCGGTGGCGGTCTCCATCTTCGGCCGCAGGACATGGCCCGCTTTGGCCTGCTCTACCTGCGCGGCGGCCGCTGGCGCGACCGGCCGGTGGTGCCGCGCGCTTGGGTCGAGGAGTCGACGCGCCAGCACGTCGACTTCGATCCGCCGCGCGGTCGCACCACCGGCTACGGATACCTTTGGTGGATCCTGGCGCCGGATCCCGACGGCAACACGAGCGAGTCGATCTACGCCGCCATGGGATTCCGGGCCCAGTACATCTTCGTGGTGCCCGAGCACGACATGGTCGTAGTCGTCACCGGTGGTACGACGAGCGGACGAGACCAGCGACGACCCATCGAGTTCCTCTATACGCACATCTTGCCGGCGGTCAGGCGTTGAGGAAGGTGACCTTTATGCGAGTCCGAATCCCGAGCTTTGTCGTCATACCGCTGAGCCTGGCGTTCTCGGTACCGGCGCCCCTCCGTGCACAAGACATCCCGAAGTTCGAGATCGCCCACAGCCCGATACAGCTCGAGGGGCCGTCACGCCCGGGCATCTACCTCGGCGCCGTGGGACGCGAGGCGGCCCTCTTCGGTCGCGAGACCGGCGAGTTCGAGGCCTGGGCCTGGCCGGTGAAGCTCCTCCACGAATTCGAGCTCGGTTTCGAGATCCCCGACTACAGCGAGCCGATACCCGGGCGTAACGTGGCCAAGAGCGTCATCGTCCGCCCCGAGTTGATGACCGTCGTTTACTCTCACGCCACCTTTACCGTAAGGCAGCATTTCCTCGTGCCGCTCACTGAGCCGGGATTGATCGTGCTGCTCGATATCTCGACGGTCCGGCCACTCGAGATCGTCGCCTCTTTTCAAGCCGACCTCGACCTGATGTGGCCCGCCGGCATCGGCGGCCAGTACGCATTCTACGACGCCGATCAGAAACACTTCATCCTGTCCGAGAGCCGCCGCGAGTACAACGCGTACATCGGCTCACCGTTCGCCACCGGAGGATCGACGCACCCGGCGCACGCCACACCCGACGCTCCGTCCCGCCTCCGCATCGCCGTCGACTCGGGTCGCACCAACCGCGAGTTCGTCCCGATCGTCATCG
>JASFMO010000095.1:0-9167 GCA_050117535.1 Gemmatimonadales bacterium
TCGGGTATGATGAGCCGGTAATGCGTTGCCAGGTCATCAACCAGTGGATCGAAAAGGTGACCGCTCTCCAAGAAGCCGTGGAGAAGAACGAGCGGCTCTCCTTCACCAAGCGTCTCGAAGTACATCTCCATGCCGTTCAGGGGGACGGTTCTTCCTTCGCGAGCCGTCTGGGGAATCACCGGGTTCGGAAGGAGCAACGCGCAGATGAAAGCCTTCGCGAGGAGAGAGAAAGGACTTACCGGGAAGCGCATGATGACCTCCCTCTAGAACTTGAGGCACAACTAGTCGATTGCGCTAATCAGGCGTCCGGCGGTACTGATTGGCTCGCAGTTCCACGATAATAGTTGCGTCGACCCACCACAGCTGTCCAGCGGCGTAGAAGAACAGGTACTTCTGTTCAGGACTTAGCACAGGAACCGAGCCTCCGCGATCGAGCCCCAGGCGCTCGAGGATGTTCAGCGGCGCAGTCCACGTGTCGTCCGTCCGTCTGAAACTCACGAACACGCCATACCCGCGCACCCCCGGCCAGTCGTCATTGAAGAGCACGAAGCTCTGATCCGGAGACACATAGGGATGCCCGCCCTTGAACGCACCGCCGGGTTGGATGACGTCGAGAGGCGGACCGAGCCACTCGATTTCCCCGTAGTCGCCCGATGGGAGCAACCGTATCCGCCGCATGCCCGACGCGTACAGCGTACCCTCACGCGTCGACGCGACGCCGCCCAGGTCGTCGTTCACGCGGAGCGGCAAGGCTCGCGGAGAACTCCAGCCATCGCCCTGTCGCTGGAGGTACCACACCTTGCGAGCCTCTCGGGACCCGGGCCCGGGCTGACGGCCCCACTCCTCGGGCCACGGCCGGGCGGACACGAAATACAGACGATCTCCATCCGGTGTGATGTGGATCTCGCTGGCCCCATACGGCTCGACAAGCTCGACCGACTTCGGGTCCTGCCACACGCCGCCCTCGAGTCGCACCATCCGGAGGCTCGGGCGCTCTCCCGGCGTCCCCCGCTGAAGCACCCAGTAGATCTCGGTACCGTCCGGCATGAAGGCGATGGAACCGTGAACGGCTCCGCCCACGGAGATGACGCCCGGGGCGAAGACCTCGGGCCTGCGGCCCGGCGGCCGCTGGCCCAAGTACAGAAGACTATCGGCAACAACGGATTGCCCCGCTGCAAGCTCCGGCAGAGCGGCGATCCCGACGGCCAGCACCGCGGCGGAGGCGCCCCGACTAGGCACCCGGTAGCGGCTCGTCGCCCAGCACGTACGCCTCGACGAACATGCGCGCCACATCGGAGCGCAGCACGTTGCTGTCGACGCCCAGGTGGTATGGCCGGCTGAGCATGTTCGTGTTGCCCAAGACGACGAAGGTCATCCGTTTCTCGGGGGCCCTGACGATCAACGACGAGTTGCTGTCCCAATAACCGTAGTGCCACTCGAGCTTCACGCCCTGGTGGTAATGGACGAACCAGCCGATCCCGTACGGAAGCGTCTGACCCGTGTTCGAGACGGCCGGCGTGAACACCGAGTCCCAGGTCTCGGGTTCGAGGAAGCGGCCTTCATCGATGGCGAGCGAGAATGCCGCCATGTCTTCGGCCGAAGCGACCAGGCCCGCGGCCGCGCCGAAATAGGTGGGCTGGCCGACTCGGTAGACCGAATCGCGCAGCTCGTAGCCCGCCGCCATCTCGGCGATGAACGCGTCGCGATTCAATCCGGTACGACCGAAAGCGGGATGATTCGGGTTCGGGGCCGTGTGGCGCAGTTGGAGTGGCTGGAGGATTCGCTCGACCAGAAGGTCTCCGAATGAGCGCCCCGTTGCACCTTCGATGACGTGGTCCAGCTCGGCGAAGCGGCCACCGTTGTAGCGATAGCGCGAACCGGGAACGCCTTCGGAGGTGTGAGTCAGCAGGTGCCGAACGCGAACGACCCCGTTCTCCTCGATATCGATGCCGTACTCGCTGACCGGATCGTCGAGGCCCACGGCGCCGTCTTCCACCAACTGCATCACGATCGTCGCGGCGAACGGCTTGGTGAGCGACGCCAGGTGGAAGGGCGTCGTCGGCAGCGCTGGCCGTTCCGCCTCGGCGTCGGCGTATCCGAACCCCATCGACCAGACGATCTCGCCGTCCTCCGCGATGGCTGCCGACAGCCCCGGTATCTGAAGCTCGACGCGCAGGCTGTCGAGCCGCGCCTCGAAGCCCGTCAGCCCCGGCATGGGCAGGACCCGGACGGCCGCCGCCGGTTCGGTGGGGTCCGAGCCGCAAGCCCAGAACAGGACCGGCAGACAAATGCGAAACAAACGGGCTGCTGGCCTTCTAGGCATCATCACCCTCAGGTCTTCAGTATCATGGGCGGCCGGGGGCTTTGCCCATCGATACGCGCCCAAGCTCAGGCCTGTTTCAGCAGAGTGTTAGGAACGGATTGCAGCTACTTCACACCGCGGGAACCCAATAGGACAGACAATGGCGGGAGCGTGTGGGAATCGAACCCACCCAGCGGTTTTTGAGCCGCCAAGCTGGTTTTGAAGACCAGTCGAGCCACCAGGCCCGATCCGCCCCCGCACAAGATTTCCAGGCCAAATCTCGCAGGTGGCCGAAGACCGGGCAACCGCCGCCTGAACCGGTTTCCGCTTACTGAGCAACACGAGTGGCGGTCACCACCAGATCTACGATCACATCGGCGCCGCCACACCGCAGTCCGACCTCCGAGCCGACCGAAAAGCCGTTGGCGAGTCTGCGTCCCGTGAGGGTAGTGGTACCGCCTGTGACCGCGCACGCCTTGCCCGCCGTGTCGAAGAACTCCTGGAACAAGTCGTCGACCGAGAGGTTGCCGTCCGTATCAACGGTTCCCGAGAGCGTTCCGGCGGCTTCGCCCGCCTCGCAACCGGGTGCCGGAATGGAGAAGCTGCCGGAAAAGGACCCGCCCGTCTGCTGATCGATCACGACGCTTCCATCACAGGAGTCGAGGGCCTCGATGTCCCCGGTCATGACATACGTGAAGGAGGCCGAGTAGGAGCCGGTCATGTCGGGAGGGGTGTCGGGCCCGTCATCGTCGCATGAGACCCCGGCGAGAGCGAGAGCTACGGCGACAACGAGTGAAGAAAGCCGACTTGACATAGATCGCTCGTTCAGGAGACAGTCCTGCAGCGTCGGCCCCAACTATCGCCCATAGATGTGCTTGCCGATGCGCCGAATCCGAGCCATCTCCTCCTCGTCCAGGGGCCCGGCGTCCAGGACCTTCAGGTTGTCCTCCATCTGCGCGGCGGTGGAGGGCGCCGTGAGACAGACGTCCACATCGGGATGCGAGAGAACGAAGCGGTAGCACTCGGCGGCGGACAGGGGGCGCTCGCCCGGAGGCATCAGCTTGGGCTTGAGTAGCTTGCGCCAGCACGTCGCGGTGAACACCACGACGCCCTTACGGTCTTCCGGCGGCAAGTGCGGAAAGACGTCCAGTTCGGCTCCCGTATGCACGGCGTTGTAGCGGACGTGAAAGAAATCTATCGGCGCCGTCACATCTCCACGCGCGAGCCTGCCAAGAAGGGCCCGTCGGTGGCTAGATACGCCCACGAATCGCACCTTGCCACTCTCCCTGAGCCGCTCCAAACGATCCGTGAGCTTTGGGCTCGGGGGCTTGCGCACGGCCTGGAACAGCAGATCGGCCCGCTCGAGCTGAAGCTTCTTCAACCAGCGCTCGACGTAGCTCTCCAAACGGAAGCCGCGGAAGAACGGCCTGGCCAGAACGATGCACAGCTCATCGCGGTGACTGGGCGCAAGGTTGCGGATGGCCTGGACCATGTTGCTCAGGTTGAGGAGGGGGGACACATAGAAATAGTTGACCCCATACTCGTGAGAGGCCTTCTCGATGGCCGCCGCGGGTACGCCGTAGCCCGAGGCCAATCCCAACCGGCTCACCATCTGCCCTGTCCTGCCGAGGGGAACTCGCCGCTTGAAGTCCATTCGACACTCCCGTCAATCAAGTTCGCGCTGTGTCCGCAATCTACCGCGCAGGGCCGAGAGGACCCAAGACCTGCGGTGCTCCCACGTTCTGGCCCACCGTTTGCCCCATACGATTCATTGGCCGAGGCCTCGGAACCGCCGATGCGCGACGGGTCCCGGTCGCTGAACCGAGTTATCCGCCGATCACCCCCGCATTCCGGCACAATCGGCACAGCACGTCGCACGGCGGCCCTCGCGCCGGATCCGCAGGGCCCGCCGAAGGTCGGACCGCGAGCCTTGTAAGATGCCTTGGTGTCTCGCAACTCGCACCGGCCGCACAGGAGGGGTCACATGATGCGTGCCGCCACCCTGTCGCTCCTGTTGTGCGGCGCCGCGTTCGCGCTGGCGCCGGACCTACACGCCCAGGAGAACAAAGGGAAAGGGAACGAGAAGAAGGCGAAGGTCGAGGTGCAGGCCCACGTCGGTTTCTCGACGGCCGAACGGCAGATCATCGTCGAGTTCTTCCACAGCCACCCGCACAAGGTGCAGTCCTTGCCGCCGGGCATCGCCAAGAACCTGGCGCGCGGCAAGCCGTTGCCGCCGGGCATCGCCAAGAAGCAGATCCCGGCCGACCTCAAGGCGCGCCTTCCGTCCCGGGTCGGAGTGGAGGTCACCATCTTCGGCGACCGTATCGTGCTGCTCGAGGCGAGCGGCGTCGTGGTCGATATCCTGGACGGGATTTTCGGCTAGGCCAAGCCTGGCCAACCTCACGCGCTGGGGTAAAGCCGCGTCAGCACGAATTCGCGATGCCCCAGCGCCTCGGCGCACGTCAAGCGCCCGTTGATCGTGCGGGTGGCGACGTCCATGAGAAGTTCGCCCGCTTCGTCGAGCGTCAACTCACGCCTCAGCAAGCCACTCACATCCAGATCGATATGCTCGCTCATCGTCTGCGCGGTGATCGGGTTCCCCGTCAACTTGACGACCGGCTCGATGGGGTTGCCGACGATGTTGCCCTGCCCCGTGGGGAACAGATGGATGACGGCACCGGCGGCGGCCATCAGCGTGACGAACTCCGCCGCGGCCGACGAGCTGTCCATGAAGTTGAGACCGGGCAGCTTTGGCGCCTCGGCGTATCCGAGCGCATCGACCACCGGCTTGGTGCCCGTCTTGGCGATGTTGCCCATCGCCTTCTCTTCGATGGTGCTGAGGCCTCCCCGGATGTTGCCCTGCGTCGGCTGCGAGCCCATCACGTCGACGCCCTTCGAGACGATCAGTGCGGCATAGTCGTCGAACATCTTCTGGAAGCGGGCGCGTACGTCGTCGTTCGCGCAACGCTCGGCGATCAGGTGCTCGCCGCCCGTCAGTTCCGATGTCTCGCCGAAGAAGACCGTGCCACCGGCGTCGACGACCCGGTCGACGACCCGGGCCACCGTCGGGCAGGAAGCCAGACCGGTGGTCGTGTCCGATTCGCCGCACTTGATGCTCACCCAAATCTCGCCCAATTCGACCGGCTCGCGCTTCCACTCCGCGGCGTCCTGCACGAACCCTTGCGCCACCCGCGAAGCGGCGCGGATCGTCTCCAGGTCGCCGAAGCGCTCGATGGAGAACCCTTCCACCGGCTTGCCCGTCGCGCGGATGCCTTCGACCACCCGCCCGGTCCAGTTGGGCTCGATGCCGATGACGATGGCGGCGGCGACGTTAGGGTTGGCGCCCGTGCCGATCAGCGTCCGGAAGTGCAACTCGAGGTCCTCGCCGAATTGCAAGCGTCCGTAGGGGTGTGGAAGCGCCATCGCGTCGGGGATGAGCCGGGCCACGCCCTCGGCGGCGGCATTCGAGATGTCGTCTACCGGTAGCACGACCACGTGATTGCGGATGCCGACTCGGCCGTTCTCGCGTCGATAACCCGTTAGCCGCATCGTCTACTCTCCCTCGCCTCAGGTATTGAACGACCAACGGGCCGAACGAATGTTGTGCACGTGGACGTAGTCACCGGCCGCGATGGCTTCGCGCGCCACACCCATCTTCACGCCGTACTTGATGATGTCGCCGCCGGCCGATACGTCGTTGACCGCGATCTTATGGCCGAGCGGGATGTCGCCGAGCGCCGTCAGCGTCACGGCATCCTCGGTGTCCATGCAGATACCGGTCACCTCTTCGCCGGAGCGGATGTCCTCGGTGGCAACCCCGACGTCGTCGCCGCGATTGTGGATCAGGAACCTGTGCATAGCCTCTCCAGGCCGTGGTATGCAGAACACCCCAGTGGCGCGGCGATTCGAGCCGCGCCGGAGCGTGACTGTCGAACGCACTCAGGCCGCGGTTGCGACAGCTAGGCGAGGCGCGCGATGGCCTCGATCTCGATCAAGCCGCCCTTGGGCAGCCCGCCCACCTGAATGGCGGAACGCGCCGGAAACGGCTGCTCGAAATAGCGCGCGTAGATCTCATTGACCGTCGCGAAGTCGCCCATATCCGCCAGGAACAGCGTCGTTTTGACGACATCATTTAGGCTCACACCCGCCGCCTCGAGAACCGCCTTCAGGTTCTCCAGCGCGCGGACAGCCTGCGCCTCGACGCCGCCCTCCACCATCTCACCCGTCTCGGGCTCCAACCCGATCTGGCCGGCGGTGAAGACGAATCCGCCCGCGATGACCGCCTGCGAGTAGGGGCCGATCGCCGCCGGTGCCCCGTCGGTGTGCACTCTCTTCCGGTCGCTCATCAGAATAGACCCTCGATCTTACCCTTCTCGTTGACTCTCATGCCGACGGCGGCCGGCCTCTTGCCCAGGCCGGGCATCGTCATGATGTCGCCCGTGAAGACCACGACGAATCCGGCGCCAGCGGATACCTTCAACTCACGTACGGTGATCTGGAACCCCTCCGGGCGGCCCCGCTTGGCCGGATCATCGCTCAACGAGTACTGCGTCTTCGCCATGCAGATCGGCAGTCCACCGAAGCCCAATTTCTCCAACTGAGTCAACTGCTTCTCGGCCGCCGCGGTAAACGTTACGCCTTCGGCGCCGTACACGTTGGTCGCGATCGTCTCGACCTTTTCCTTGATCGAGGTTTCGAGACCATAGAGCGGTCGATACACCGCTTCATCCCTGCTCAGCGTGTCCATCACCGCGTCGGCCAGCTCGAGACCGCCGGCGCCGCCCTTCGCCCAGATCTCCGTCTTCACGCACGGCACGCCCAACTCGGCGCAACGGTCCAGGATGATCTTGTGTTCCTCGTCGCTGTCGCCGTCGAACACATTGAGCGACACGACCGGCGGCACGCCGTGCTGTTGCACGTTCTCGATGTGCTGCTCCAGGTTAACCAGTCCACGCTCGACCGCCGCCGCGTCGGCCGTGGCGAGATCTTCTTTCGCGGCGCCGCCGTGATGTCGGAGCGCGCGTGTCGTCGCTACGATAACGCCGGCCTTCGGGTCGAGGCCCCCGACGCGGCACTTGATGTTGAAGAACTTCTCGGCGCCCAGATCAGACCCGAAGCCCGCTTCGGTCACCACCACGTCGCCCAACCCCAAAGCGGTTCGTGTTGCGATGATCGAGTTGCAGCCGTGCGCGATATTGCCGAACGGTCCGCCGTGCACGAACGCCGGCCCGCCCTCCAACGTCTGCACGAGGTTCGGTGCCAGCGCATCCCGGAGCAGCACGGTCATGGCGCCCGCCGCCTGCAGATCGCGCGCCCACACCGGGTCGCCCGCCGCTGTGTATCCGACAACAATGTTGCCCAAGCGCTCGGTCAGGTCCTCCAGGTCCCGGGACAGGCAGAAGATGGCCATCACCTCGCTGGCGGCGGTGATCACGAAACCGTCCTGCCGAGGCACGCCGTGCACCGGCCCACCCAGCCCGATCACCATGTTGCGCAGCGCTCGGTCGTTCATGTCCACCGAACGTGGCCAGGTGATGCGCCGCACATCCATGCCCGACTCGTTTCCATGGTGGATGTGGGCGTCCAGCATCGCCGACAGCAGCATGTGCGCGCTGGTGATCGCGTGCAGGTCGCCCGTGAAGTGCAGGTTGATGTCCTCCATGGGGACGACCTGGGCGTAGCCACCGCCGGCGGCGCCACCCTTGATGCCGAAGACCGGGCCCAGGGATGGCTCGCGCAGGCAGAGCACGTGGTTCACCGAGCGCCGGCTGAGCGCCTGGGCGAGGCCCACCGAGACGGTGCTCTTCCCTTCCCCAGCGGGCGTCGGCGTGATGGCCGTGACCAGAACGAGCTTGGCCCTGGGCGGCCGCTTCGATATGTCGAGCGACACCTTGGCCTTGTTTCGGCCGTACGGCTCGTATTCCTCCGCCGCCAGGCCCAGTTGGTCGGCGATCTCGGTGATCGGCTTCAGCTCGGCGGCCTGCGCGATCTCGATGTCCTGCGGTATGGAGCGTGTCATTTTGGGATTCCATGGGTTGTTAAGTCTCGGACGCGAAACTCCCTCGGTCGGCCGCCGCTAGCGACGGCCGGCGGTCGGGCAGCGCCGGATATCCAATTCCGGGCCTTGGGGCTGGAAGGCCCCCTGATGTAGTTCAAACTCCGTGCCAGCAAAGACATGCGGCATTCGGCTGCGTTCGGGTCTCGTTACGACGGTTGGCGGCCTGGGGCTTGTGATGGGCGCGTTCCTTGCGCCAAGCGGCGCGCGAAGATAAAACAAAGCCAGTCGCCCTGTCAAAGGCGTCGCCTGGCCACGGGTGGAGGGAATGCATGACCTCAGTCTGGTCGCTGGTCGAAGGCTACCTGAAGCGAGCCGTCCTCGGCGTGCAGGAGTACACGATCCTGACCGCCAAGGCCGTCCGCTACATCTTCGCGCGCCCCTTCTACTGGCGTGACACCCTCCAGCAGATGGACGTGATCGGCGTCGGCTCGCTCGGTATCGTGCTGCTGACCGGCCTCTTCACCGGGATGGTGCTGGCCCTGCAGAGCTCGATCGAGATGCGGCGGTTCGGGGCGACCATCTACATCGGCCGGCTGGTCGGAGCCAGCACGATCCGTGAGTTGGGACCGGTGCTCACCGCGCTGATGGTGGCCGGCCGGGTCGGAGCCGGGATCGCGGCCCAACTGGGCTCGATGAAGGTGACCGAGCAGATCGATGCGCTCAACGTGATCGGGACCGATTCGATCAAGAAGCTGGTCACCCCTCGGCTGCTGGCGGCGTTGATCATGCTGCCCATCCTGACCGTGATCACCGACACGGTGGCGATCTTCGGCGGGATGCTGATCGCGGTGGTGAAGCTGGACCTGA
>JASFMO010000096.1:0-9159 GCA_050117535.1 Gemmatimonadales bacterium
TCGAAGCGACTGCGCCCCCATGGGCACTCGCGAGCCACGACGTCCCAATCGGCCAGCTCGGTAATCCAGCCGTGGCGGAACGCCTCACCCACGAGGTCGTTCGGCAGCGTCGTCACGACCGAGATCAACTCGCCGGATTCCGCTTCGACGAGCGCTACAGTGAACTTCGTCCTTCGACGGCCGGGAGGCGCCGGTCGAACCCAAACCCGGCGACCTGGCATCAACAGTTCACGCAGGCGGCCGGGGTCCGGCAGGTGGGCTTCCACCGTCTGTCCGTGCAGTTCGACAACCGTCAGGAAGCGGTTCGGCCGGGTACGGAAGCGCGCCGGGATCAGTGGGCCCGGAAGCTCCATCGACTTACGCAGGTGGGCCGGTACGCCGGTACTCCTCCTCGAGGCGCCGCAGCGCCTCACCCCGCCTCTTGTACAGGCTTTTGCGCGTCCGGGGCTCGCGCCTGGCCAAGGCGTAGGCCGTGACCAGCGGCAACGCCAGGCTGACGTCGACATAACAAACCACCGTGTCCGGCAGGGCATCCGGATCGACCTTGCCCCAGCTCACGGCTTCCGAAGGAGTGGCGCCCGAGAGCCCTCCCGTATCTGGCCTCGCATCCGTCATCTGGATGAAGTAGTCGTGGCCCGCTTCTTTGATCCCCAGCACCTCCTGCAAATGCGGCTCTGTCTGGAGGAGAAAGTTCTTGGGACTCCCGCCTCCCATGATCAAGACCGCGCTCTTGCCCCCCGAACGCTTGGCATCGAGCACGATCGCCGCCGTCTCGTTGACGTCGATCGAAGGATCGATCCGCAACTGGCTGCCGCTCAGCGCCTGCTCCGCCACATTCATCCCGATACTCGAATCGCCGGGAGCCGAAGTGTAGATCGGCACGTCCGCTTCGTAGCAGGCGGCGATCAGCGATTTGCGGCCGAGGCCCAACGCCCGCTCCCTCTCGCACACGTAGCGGCCGCAGAGATGATGGAACTCGGCGGTTCCCATCGGCCGCTGGAACTCCTCAGCTTTGAAGATCTCGCGAAAGAACGCGTCGGTAGAGAGAAGAACCTGGTAGTCGAAGAAGATATCGTGGATTCGGACTACCCCTTCCTCGCGCAACACAACGTCCGAGATATCGACACTGCCACGCCGCATCTCCAGGCCGATACCGAAGTGCGTGTCGTGGTAGAGGACGGCGCCGGTCGACACGATCCAATCGACAAAGCCCGCCTCGACGAGCGGAATAAGTGCGGACATTCCCAGACCCGCCGGCGTCAAGGCTCCACTGAGACTCAGCCCCACCGTCACCTCGGGCACGAGGACCTTCTGCACGAACACGTGGCAGGCCTCGCGGAGGCGTCCGGCGTTGTAGGCCAGAAAGGCCCCGTCGATGATTTCCGCAACCGACTCGCGTCCGGTGATAGGTCGCGGATCGATGAGGGCTCCACGGAGAAATGGACTCGCGCCCAAAGACGTCATGGCCAAACCCCAGAAAAAGTGAATTGTCTTACAGTTTTATGGCTGCTTCTGCCCTTTGTTCTCCCTGGCGAGGCGTGCATTGGCCGCATCAACGATGATCTGCACCGCCTTCTCCGGCGTGTCCGCGAGACTGATAATCTCAAAGTCCTCCGGCGACACTTTGCCACCCTCGAGCATGTGCGTCCTGATCCATCGCAGCAGGCGGTTGTGATAGCGAGCATTGAACATCACCAGTGGGAAGTTGTGGATTTTCCCCGTCTGGATCAGTGTGAGGGCCTCGAACAACTCATCCATCGTCCCGTAGCCGCCGGGAAAGATGACAAAGCCTTCCGAGTATCGCAGGAACATCGTCTTGCGGACAAAGAAGTAGCGAAACGTGAGGGCGAGATCGACGTGATCGTTGATGTCCTGCTCGAACGGTAACTCGATGTTGAGGCCGATCGAGAGGCCTCCGCCCTGGCGCGCTCCCTTGTTGGCCGCTTCCATGATGCCCGGCCCCGCACCGGTTATGACAGCGAATCCTGCCTCCGCCAAGAGACGACACGTTGCCGTAGCCGCCTTGTAGTCCGGATCGCTCTTCGCCGTGCGGGCGGAACCGAAGATCGACACGGCAGGGCCGACGCGTGCCAGCGCGTCGAAGCCGTCGACGAATTCCCCCATGATCCGGAAGACGCGCCAAGGGTCCTTCAGCGTCGGGTCCGGAATCGGCTCGAGAATCTCGGCCAGGCGCTGCGGGTGCGGCCGCGCCACCGTTTCCGTAAGCTCGGGCTCCGTGATGCGTCGACTGAAGAGACGTTCGTCCGCGGTGTAGGGACCCAAGGGTAGGCGTTTCGTGCGGCTGACCGACCGGCGCCGCCGCCGTCCGGTAGCTCCCTTCCTACGTTTTTGCATCTGCTCGCTCCATCAAGCCTGGCTAGCCTCGGTCGAAGGGGCGGCCACTGCGATGACCGCCCCTGCAGGAAGTTGGAAAGCCCGCCTCGGGCTCGCGCTAGCCCTGCCCTGGCGGTACGGCCACGCTGGGCTGGCTAGCTGGCTGGCTGACAGCGCTCTTCGGCGCCGACTTGATGACGCCCGAGGTTGAGGGATCCTCCATATGGACTTGACCGTTGAAGCGAGCGCCTTCGTCCAATTGAACGCGGCGGCTGCGTATCTCGCCTTGTATGTCGCAGGTGGACTGCAACTCGAGGCGGCTTTCCGCAACGATATTGCCGTTGACGCGGCCGCTGATCACAGCGTCCTGCGTCACGATGTCGCCGGTCACTTCTCCTCCCCGCCCGACAACGACAGACTTGCCGGCCCTCAGCGTTCCTTCAACGCGGCCCTCGACCCGGATCGTACCGTCCGTCTCGCAGTCGCCAACGATCTTCATACCCTGCGCGATCAGCGAGATCGCGGCATCGTTGCTGGTCTGTTCTGGTTTTGCCATGGTTGCCCGTTTATCCTGATTGGGTTTCTTCTCTTTTCCTAACATAGCTTCCTAGTCTATTTCATTCAGCGCTGGCGGACCAGTGTGAATGGATCGATGGGACGCCCTTCCTGCAAGATCTCGAAATGCAGGTGCGGAGCCGTTGAACGACCGGTATTCCCGGATAGTGCGATGACCTCGTTTTGGCGCACACGGTCGCCCGCGGTGACAAACAGACGAGACGCGTGCCCGTACATTGAGTAGTACCCGGTGTTGCCATGCTGTAGAAGCACATAGAGTCCGTAGACCGAATCCGCGCCCGCCTCGGCCACGACCCCGGCGCCGCTAGCCCGGATGTAGGAGTGCTGGGCCACCGCGATATCGATACCGGGGTGCGCCCCTTCCTGCGCTTCCTCCAGCTCCTGCGTCACGAAGCCTGAGGTTGCCAAGGGCCAGCTGGTTGGAATCTCGGGCGACAGGCCAGTGCGGGGCCCAGCCTCGTCCGCCGGTACAAGCTCCTCCGCTGGCAGGATTTCGGGCGCCGGCCCCGACGCCAATACGTCGCCACCCAGCATATTACGGATCTTCTCGTACTCCCCTTGCAGGGTCGCCAGGCTTTCGGCCAGGCGCTGCACCTTGGCATTGTCGGCGCGTAGGGCCGTCATCTCCTGCTCCAGCAAAGGGATGCGGGCGCTCTGGGCAGCGAAATACCACCAACTTCCCAACAGGAGCGCGAGTCCCACCAAGCCCCCCAGCCCGAGGGCTGCCCCGATCCGCAACATCCTGGGGGTGAGACGGACGGTTCGCGTCCGCTCGGAATCGCCGGGCACGATGACTAGCGTGTACCCGCTGTCGTTCTCTTTCATCGGCCTAGACGATCCCGCCTACGCCGACAATTGCTTCGACGATTCGCTCGAAGTCGTCGGCATCGCGGAAGGGTATCTCGATCTTGCCACGGCTGGCGCCGTCGAGCCTGATGCGGACGGCTGTGCCCAGAGCCCGCGCCAGCGCTTGCTCCGCGCGCGCCGCGTAGGCGTTCGAGCGCCCATCCGCCGCCTTCCCGGCCGGCGTCTGTGACCCGCCACGTGTTCGCCGCTGGCGAACGCGTCGCTCGATCTCACGCACGGACAGCCCTGTGTTGGCCGCCGCCTTCGCCAGCTCGATCACTCGCTTGTGATCGTCGAGGCCCAGCAGTGCTCGGGCGTGCCCCGCGGTTATCGCCCCGCTCGACAGCAGTTCACGCACCGATTCCGGCAGGCTGAGCAGTCGAAGCGTGTTGGCCACCGTCGAGCGGTCCCGACCGACGCGCTGTGCCACCTGGGCTTGCGTCAAGCCAAACTCATCGACCAGGCGTCGGTACGCCCGCGCCTCGTCCAGAGGGTTCAGGTCCTCTCGCTGGAGATTCTCGATCAGTGCCAGGACCAGCATCATCCGGTCATCGACATCGTGAACGACGACCGGAACGTCGCTCCACCCCAACTCCTGCACCGCTCGGAAGCGCCTCTCGCCGGCCACGATCTCCCAGCCACCATCTTCCACGGGACGGACCACGACGGGTTGAAGCAGTCCGTTCTCGCGTATCGAGGTGGCGAGTTCTTCCAGTGACTTACGGTCCACGGCGCCGCGCGGCTGGAAAGGATTCGGCCGCAGCGCCGAAACGGGTAGGCGCTCTTGCTCGCGCTCGGCCGTAGACGCCTCGGGGGAGTAGTCCCCGAGCAGCGCGTCCAGGCCCTTACCGAGTCGCTTCTGCTGTCGTCTTGCCACTGCCATTCCTGCTCATAAGTTCTTGTGCCAAATCAAGATAGCTTGCTGCACCGGACGATAGTACATCGTACACGACGATCGGTTTGCCGAAGCTCGGCGCCTCGGCGAGGCGGATATTTCGCGGAATCGCCGTTCGATACACTTTGGGGCCGAAGTAGTCCCTGGCTTCATCGGCCACTTGCCGCGACAGGTTCAGCCGCTCGTTGAACATGGTCAGGAGAACGCCCTCGATCAGCAGAGACGGGTTTAGAGCGCGCTGTACGAGACGAACCGTGTTCAGCAGCTGACTGAGCCCCTCGAGGGCATAGTACTCACACTGGATCGGGATGAGAACTGCATCGGCCGCCGCCAGCGTGTTGACCGTTAGGAGGCCGAGCGACGGTGGCGAGTCGATGATGATGTAGTCGTAGCGAGGACGGATGCTGGCCATGGCGTCACGCAGGAGGGTCTCACGACCCGGGCGAGCGGCCATCGCTACTTCGGCGCCCAGCAGGTCGCGGTGGGAAGGTAGGACGTCGAGCTTGGGGAAATGCACGCCAGAGAGAACGGCATCCTCCGCCCGAGCGCCCTCCAACAGGAGATCATAGATCGAGACATCGAGCGCGTCACGATCGATGCCCAAGCCGCTGGTCGCATTACCCTGCGGATCCGCATCGATGACCAGGGTCGGTCTTTCAGCGACGGCGAGACATGCGCCCAGATTGATGGCGGTAGTGGTCTTCCCCACCCCACCTTTCTGATTGGCGATGGCTATGACTTTCGACATTTGACGTACCCGGCCCGAAAAACGGAGCGAGGCAGGGGTGGGCTCAGGTTTACACAATAATACCCGCCAGCGAACCGTGAGGAAAGGGGTGATGTTCCACGTGAAACATCGACAATCTGTTGCCTGGGTGGAGGCCGACTGCTTCGCGAAGACTTGCGGCGGTAGTTTCACGTGAAACGCGAGCACCTCGACCGCGGCGAGCCGCTGCAATCCTGGCCGTGGCCGCGCCCAACGTCCCTACTGCCGCTTACGGACCTCCATCATCAGGTTCTGCAGATCGCTCGGCCCGACGCCGGGAATGCGCGCGGCCTGGGCGAGAGTCGCTGGCCGGACTCGAGCCAGCTTCTGCCGGGCTTCGATCGACAGGCTGGCCAGCTGCTCGTAGGGAAGATCGGAAGGCAGCTTGAAATCGGCCTGACGCCGCAGCCGGATGGCGCGCGCGCGCTCCTTGGCCACATAGCCCGCATACTTGATGTCCATCTCGACCGCAGCCAGGGCGTCGAGGTCGGGAGCCCCGTTGATAGGCACCGGCCCTTCTGGGCTGACTAACTCAAGCACTCGCACTTCCGGTCGCTTCAGCAACTGGGCCACGGGCGTCGGCTCGGCGATGCTACCCGTACCGCGGGCGCGCAGGTAGTCGTTGACTTGCTGCGGATCGGCCAGCGCCTCGGAAGCCCAACGCTTGGCCTTCTCCTCAGCCTCCAGCCTCTCATCCAGCAGGCGCCGCTGATCATCGCTCAACAACCCCAGCGACGCCGCGATCGGCCCGAGGCGTCGCAGTGCGTTGTCCTGTCGCAGCGTGAGCCGGAACTCGGCCCGCGACGTGAAGAGTCGATACGGCTCGTCGACGCCCCGGGTCACGAGGTCGTCGATGAGTACTCCGATGTAGGCCTGGTCGCGCCGCAAGACGAGCGGCTCCTCGCCCCGCGTCGACAAGGCGGCATTAGTCCCTGCGACGATGCCCTGAGCCGCCGCCTCTTCGTAGCCCGTGGTCCCATTGATCTGTCCGGCAAAATAGAGGCCCGCGATCGCTTTGAGCTCCAGCGTGGGCTCGAGCTGATGCGGCGGAAAGTAGTCGTACTCGATGGCGTAGCCCGGCTGCGTCATGGCCGCCCGCTCGAGGCCCGGAACCGCAGCCAAGAAGGCCCGCTGCACGTCGGGAGGCATCGACGTTGACAGGCCGTTCACGTACAGCTCGGATGTCTCCAGCCCTTCCGGCTCGAGGAAGATCTGATGGCGCTCGGCGTTCGGGAACTTGACGACCTTGTCCTCTATCGACGGACAGTAGCGCGGACCGCGTCCAGATATCGCGCCGCCGTACAGTGCCGACCGCTCCAGGTTGTGCTGGATGATCTCCTTCACGCCCTCGCCGGCCCACGTGATCCAGCACGGCCGCTGCGGTAGAGGCTGCGCACGCTCCCAAAATGAGAAATGGAAAGGCTCACGATCTCCGTCCTGACGCTCGAGCTTCGCGAAGTCGACGGTGCGTCCGTCGATCCGAGGCGGCGTGCCGGTCTTGAACCGCGTGACCTCGAGTCCCATAGCCTCGAGCTGTTCGGAGAGCTCCACAACGGGCGCGTCCCCGGCTCGGCCAGCCGCTTCCTGGATGCCACCACCGATGTGAATCCCGCCGCGCAGAAACGTGCCGGCCGTCAGCACGACGCGCCGCGCCTTGAAGACCGATCCGTCCCGGCATACGGCACCGACGACGTTCGCCCCCTGCAGATCGAGGGCCCGTACGGTTCCCTGGAAGAGATGTAGCCCAGGCGTGCCTTCCAAGAGAGTTCGCATGGCTCTGGGGTAGAGCCAGCGGTCACATTGTGAGCGAGGCGACCAAACGGCCGGCCCCTTACGTCGATTGAGCATGCGGAACTGAACGGACGTTCGATCGGCCGTCCGCCCCATCAGACCACCCAGACCGTCCACCTCTCTCACCACCGTGCCTTTCGCCACCCCTCCCACCGCCGGGTTACAGCTCAGCTGACCAACTCGTGCCAAGTACGACGTGATCAACAACGTCCGCGCCCCCAGACGCGCCGCCGCCGCCGCCGCCTCGCACCCGGCGTGTCCGCCTCCCACGACGATGACATCGTAACCCGCGTTCATCCGCTCCCCATCGGAAGACTGCTCCCCGAAGCGCCCATAGCGCCAAACAAGCTACAAAGCGCCGCCAACTTGGCCAGCCCACCACCCTCTCCCCTCCCCTGGACAGGACTCCCCGTGCGCGCACGTGACACAGGCAGCGCCTCGATCACCCGTCTAGACTGGGCGATCGACGCCTCTCATATTCTCTTTGACGCATTGCTCATCGAACGCCAAAAACCGGCGGCACCTGTCGCCTGCAACAAGCCATGCCCTATGTCGACCAGCGAGGAGATCCGTAAAGCCTACCGGGTCCACGGACGCGTTCAGGGTGTCGGCTTCCGCTGGTGGGCCCAACACCACGGCCGCCGCCTTGGACTCCGCGGCACGGTGAAGAACCGCCCCGATGGAACCGTGGAGATCGCCTTCGCGGGCCCACGATCGGCCGTTGACGCGATGGCCGAGCAGTTGCTCCTCGGTCCGTCCGCCGCCTACGTCGCGAAGCTCGAAGAACTACCACCGCCGGCGCAGATGCCCGACGAATTCCGCATAACCTTCTAGCTCGAAACCACTCGTGAGCTTCTGGCCCGCCGGTCCCCGCCTCCATCGACACGCCGACGGGGTCCGCACGGCCTGGCTGTCTCTGCTGACGTCCGCGTTGCTGACCCTGCCGGGCGCCCAAGCTCAAGCCACCCCAACCCAGCAAGCCGAATTGCCGCCAGCCCTGCGCCAAACGCCGGCTCGGCAACAGGACAGCGCTTCAGTGGCGGAGAGCCCCGGTCGCAAGCTCGGCCTGGTCCTCAGCGGTGGCTCGGCGCGAGGCTTCGCCCACATCGGTGTCATCCGCGTGCTCGACCGGGCCGGGCTAGAGTTCGATGTCGTAACCGGTACGAGCATGGGGAGCATCATCGGGGCGTTGCACGCGACCGGTTACTCGCCGGGGCTGATGCTCCACGTCGCCGCTTCAGCAGATTGGGACGAGTTGTTCGACGACAATGCCCTGAGACAGAACCTTCCACTCGAGCGGAAGGCCGAGGTGGATCGTCTCGTGTTCACCGTCCCAATCCGGCGCGGCCGACCGACCCTTCCGGGTGGGTTCATCGCTGGACAGCGGATCGGCCAGTTCTTCGCGTTACTGACCTGGCAGGCCCATCCTGTGCGCGATTTTCGCGCTCTACCGATAGACTTCGCGGCGGTCGCGACCGACGCCGAGACGGGCGAAGCGGTCCGCCTGCAGGAGGGCTACCTGCCGGAGGCTCTCCGGGCCAGCAGCGCCATACCCAGCGTCTTCGCTCCGGTGGAGATCGATGGACGCCTCCTGACCGACGGCGGCGTTTCGCGCAACCTGCCCGCCGAGGACGCGCGGGCGTTGGGCGCCGACTTCCTCGTCTGCTCCGATGTCTCGAAGCCGCTCATGCCCGCCGACAGCCTCAATAACCTACTGGCCGTGCTCGACCAGACTATCGGCTACCGCGGTTGGGAGTCGACCCTCCGACAGCGACAGCTGTGCGACGTTTTGATCCTCCCCGACATCACGGGCCTGTCGTCGACAGCCTTCGACAAGGCGGAGGCATGGGCCGCGCGCGGTGACTCGGCGGCGCGCGCCGCCCTGGCCGAACTGGTCGCGCGCGGCCTGCTCGACGCGTCCGCACTCAGCCTGCCGAAGGACGATGTCGCC
>JASFMO010000097.1:0-9121 GCA_050117535.1 Gemmatimonadales bacterium
GCTGGGCGGACGTCAGCGCGGGGCTGTCCTTAACCGAGATGAACGCCTCGCCGAAAGCTGACAGCTCGAAGAAGTTGGTCATCGTCGGGACGCCGTCCCGGTAGTCGGGCCGGGCACCATGCATCTCTTCGGGGAAGTACTCCTTGTACTCGTGCTGCCGGGCCAGCCAGGATATCGCCTCGCGGGCATAGCGTTCGTCGCCGGTCAAGCGGTAGAGCGAGCCGGCCAGGCGAGCGAAGTAGACCGGCCCGCCCGGCGGAGCGTAGCCCCACTCGGCTTCGGGTTCCCACGTCGCTTTCCAGCGCTCGACCTGGGCGGGAACCGATGTCAGCCCTGCTTCGAACGCGCGCTCGGCCAGGGAGAGATAGACTTCGCGTTCCTGTGCCAACGCACCACGCGGCAGCGTGATACCGGTCAACGTGAGAACGGCCACCAGCGCTGTGGCCCCCGCTCCGCGGATATGAAACAGTACTCTCATGACTCGGCTCGCTCAGTTCGAAGTTCGAGTCCCGACCCTCTGCCCAATCGACTCATCACAGCAGACTCTCGAGCACGTCGACCAGACGGTCGACCTCTGCCTCGGAATTGAGGACGTGGGTCGACGCGCGCACGGCGGCGAGCCCCGCCTCGCCGACCGGGCGAAGGCGAAAGCTGTGGTCGCGCCTCAGTCGGTTGACCCACTCCCACGGATCGCCCCCGGCGGCCGGCAGGCGGAAGGTGAGGATCGCCGCACCGGCATCGGCGGGCGTCAGGACGTCCACGCCGTCGAGCGCGAACAGTCCTTCTCTTAGCCGTTGCGCCAGATACGCGCCGCGGGCCGCGACCGTCTGCATCCCCATCGTCGACAGGAAATCGAAGGCCGCGCCCAGTCCCAGCACCAATGGCGTGTTTCGCGTGCCGTACTCCGAGGCGGACGCCGGACGCAGACGTTCTAAGGCGCCGGCAGCCAGATCGAAGCGCGCGTCCGCGTAGGCGCCCGCGAAGGATGGTTTCCAGCGATCCAGCATCTCGTCTCGCACGTACAGCACGCCCGTTCCCTTAGGGCCGAGCAGCCACTTGTGCCCCGACGCGACGTAGAACTCGCAGCCGAGCGCTCGAAGGTCGACGGGAATCTGACCGACCGCTTGCGCGCCATCGATCACACAGACGATGCCGCGCTGCCGGCACAGTTCCGCGATCTCGCGAACGGGCATGAGGAGACCCGTGGTACAGGTGATATGACTCACCATGACGACACGGGTTCGCGACGTCAGCGCTCCGCGCAAGCGCTGGAGCGAATCATCGCCGCCCGTTCCGGGATCGACGGTCCGAATCCGGATCGGCGTATCCTCTCGCACCGCGAACCACGGCATGGCGCCGCCCGGATGCTCGTGCGTGGTCATCACGACCTCGTCGCCGTCACGCAGCTTCAAGCCCCGCGCGACGAGGTTCATCCCCTCGGTCGCGCTGCGGGTGAACGCCAGCTCGTCCTCCCCGCATCCCAAGAACTCGCAGGCGCGGCTCCGGACGTCGGCGCGTCGACCGTGCCCGCTCTCGCAGCGGAGCTCCAACTCGCGCCAGGCCTCGTCGAACGCCGCGATCACCGGCCGCGGCGACGGGCCCAGCCCACCCGTGTTCAGGTAGGCGTAACCCGGCTCCAGCAGGAACTGGTCGCGCACGAGCCGCCAGCGTTGCGCATCGCCGACTGCCGACCCCCAAGCGTCGACGAATGGCAACGTCTCGGAACCGGAGTCGGGCCGACCACACGCCGTCGAGCCCGTGGCGGCAACCGCCGCTCCGGCCAGGCACTGCTGCAGAAAACGCCGACGGCTACTGGCGGCGTCGTTCATCGGTCACCTCCGTCGTCGCTTACGACGGCCCGTTGCGCCTCACGCGACATCAGGCGCCAAGCCTGGCCATCTGCCACAGCAAGAATAGAATCAACACCACCACCAACCAGCTGCCGCCGAAGCCGATCACGTCCTGCCGTCCGGGCTTCATGATCTCCCAACTCGAGCCGGGCCAGATCTTGCGCGGCTCGTAGATCTCCGGATGCCCGGCCGCACGCTCGACGGCCGCCTCGTCCTCCTCCGCCGTCGCCTGTACCGGTGTGTGGAGCTTCCCGTAGAAGCGGTCCAGACGGCGCCTGTCCACCGGCCGCGTGAAGGGGCTGATCAGGAAGAGCAGCAGAAACGGGAACAGCGCATCGAAAAAGAAGCGCGTCGCGACCAGTTGCGCCTTGGACCAACCCGAGAAGTCGATCCCCAACCAGCCCAGCGCCCAGATCTCGGCGTGGAAGCGGCCGCGTCCCTCCAGCGGCGATTCGGGGTCGTCCGGGTCGGTGCGCACCACGTTCTCGAAGAAGATCCCCGTCGCCTCGACCCGGTGAGTCTTCCGTATGCTCTCGCCCACTTCGCGCGCTCGGCCTGCCTCGACGTCCTCTTGTACCGCCCCCGTGACGACGACGACTTCGCGAGCCGCCGTCTGCGCTATCAGATTCGGCTGAGTGCGAACGGCCGGGATCATGGGGAAGAGATTGGGAATGATCGCATACAACGTGAAGCAAATCACGAACTGCGCGATCACCGCCGCCTTCGTCAGCCGCCGCCAAACGAAGCCCAACCAGATCGCGGCTCCGAACACCGCCGGCAGCGAGATGAAGTACTTGAACAGGTAGAGCAAGTTGTCGGCGTAGAGCGCGGTGACGACGCCGCCCAGCAGCACGACGGCGATGACCACTCGCCCGGTGTCTATGTAATGCCGCTCCGAGCGCCCCGGCCGCCACGGCAGATACAGGTTACGCACGAAGAGCGCCGAGTTGGTTACCGCCTGAGCATCGAGCGACGACATGTTGGCGGCCAACACTCCGGCGAGCATGAGCCCGATGGCACCGGGGAAAAGCAGGCTGCGGGTCATCAAGCCCCAGATCTGGTCCGGATCGTCCAGCGCACCGCCGTACAGCCCGATGGCGATGAGACCCGCCAGCGCCCAGAAGAGCATGATGAAGCGCTTGAAGAACATCCCCCCCAAGATGCCGATCCGCGCCGTCAACTCGTCGCGGGCGGAACCGGCCGTCGGCATACCCGGCGCCGCGGCGATGATCGACACCAGGTTCGCGATGATCATGGCCAAGATGGTGTACCAGGCGTACTCGCTGGTCGCGGCCGAGCCAAAGAGCGCGAACATGTAGTCGGGCACCCGGGCGTGCAGCCCTTCGAACCCACCCAACTGGCTCAATCCGAGGGGAATCAACATCAGCGAGAACGTGATGATCAGCACACCCTGGATAGCGTCCGAGATGGCCGCCGCGGTGAAACCGCCCAGCATGGTATAGATGGCGATGATCAGGGCGTACGCGATGTAGAAGACCAGCGGATTGGTGTACGAAACGAGTCCACGCAGCTCGCCGCGCTTGGCCCGCTCGTGCAGCTCCTCGTAGCGCGTCAACTCGGTCGGGGTCAGTCCCTCGGCCAGGCGCGACTGAAGCTCGCGGTATTCGCGGAACCCGGCCACGGCCGCCGCCTCCTCGGCCGTGTACGCGCTCTCGGCCTTCGGGGTCAGCGCCATCATCGTCTTACCGGCCACCATGTAGCTCGCGCCGCCCCCGATCAACGCCATCACCAGGGTGAACGCCGCGAAGGCCCCACCCAAGAACTTGCTGTCGAAGCGCTCGTCCAGCAGATCGCCGGTCGTGATCAGACGCGAACGCCTGAACCAGGCCGCGGTGAACCAGTAGAACGGGGTCAGAAAAAGAACCAGGAACTGGATCCACATGCCGCCCAGTCCCTGGCGGTAGATCTCACGCGAGACGCCGACGGCCTGGTTCGAGTCGGTGGCGTGGCCGAAATGGAGGAAGAACTGGTAGAGCTTACCGAGCTTGCGTCCCGCCAGGTAGAAGTCCGTCTGGCTCTTCATCCGCCGACCGACCCAGCGGCCGATCCAGAGGACCGCCAACACGTAAACGCCGACTATGACGACGTCAACGATGTGGAGCCCGAACACTTGCACGCTACCTCATCCCTCCCCACAGGCCGCGAAGAACGCGTACACGTTCTCCGGCCGCGCCCCCGGCCCGAACTCGCACTGCGCGATGAAGCCGCCATCGCGATGAAAGGCCGCCCGCAGTCTTTGGGCGGCCTCGGCGATCTGCGCGGTACTGGCCCGTGGCAGCAGCTGCTGTCGATCCAGTTCGCCCCAGAACGTCAACTCGCCGGCGAATCGCCTGCCCAGTTCCTCGAGGTCCATGCAGAACACCTGAGCGTTCAGCGCGTCGAGGCCGATCTCGATCAGATCCGGGATGATCTCCGTGATATGCCCGTCGGAATGCATGAAGGCGTACTTGCCGTGCTGGTGCGCGAGCGCGATGTAGTCGGCGTAGAGCGGCCTAAACAACTCGCGCCACAGCTCCGGCGCGATCAACAGCGCCTGCTGGCTGCCCCAATCATCCATGAACGTCAGCGCATCGACCTCCGTCTGGGCCCAGATCTTCAACTCTTCCATATAGAACGCATGCAGACGCTCGATGAACGCCTGCAGCATCGCCGATGGACGGTTGAGGTCCAGGTACAGGTTCTCCGGGCCGCGCAAGAACTGCAGTCGCTCGAACGGCCGCGGACAGGTACCGGCCAATACGAACCGATCGGTGCCCGCGCAGAACTCAGCGATCCTTTTCCGATCGACGGCCAGTCGTTCGATCGGGAAGCGAACGTGTTCCGTCTCGGACCACTCGCTCACCAAAGGTCGCTTGACTTGGCCGATGATCCCTTCCTGCAGATTTTGAAACATGCAGCCCCAAGCATCGACGAAGGTGCCCACGGTGTGTGCGTTACCACCGCCCGGCACCGGCTCGCTGCAGAAGATCGGGATGGTGAGGATGTCCGATGGAAAGTCGCGTTCGATGCGATCGACCTCATCGGGGTATCGTTTCGCCGCCCAGGGCAACAGCCACATCTGGCGCGGCAGGCGGCCCGGGCCCCGGCAATCCAGAGCCTGCTTGACCAACTCGCGCGGCGCGACGCTCTCGGCCCCGCCTCGGGGAGCGACCTCGGATGGCGCGGACAGGGACGGCGCCACCCGCGCGGCAGGAGCGGGATGCGCCTTCGCCTCCGTGCCCGAGGCTCGCGGCCCAACCCGCCCCGTTTCCGCCAGAAGTCCCTGGGCTGCGCCCACCGCTTGTGCGGCCGTGGCGGCGTAGGCGTCGGCGCCGATCTCGGCGGCGTAGTCCGCCGTGAGCGGCGCACCACCGACCAGCACCTTAACCCGGTCGCGCACCCCGACCCGCGCCAATTCGTCCACCACCTGCCGCATCACGGGCATCGTCGTGGTCAGCAGCGCCGACAGACCGATGATATCGGCGTCGTGCTCGACCGCCGCCGCCGCGAACGCGGCCGGCGTCACGTCGATCCCCAAATCGTGCACCGCGAAGCCCCCACCCTCCAGCATTGCGGCGACGATGTTCTTGCCGATGTCGTGCAGGTCGCCAGCCACCGTGCCGATGACGACTCGACCGACCGGCGGCACGTCCCGTTCCGCCAACAGCGGCTTGATCAGCGCCAGTGCCGCCTTCGTGGCACGCGCGGCGAGCATCAATTCGGGCAGGAAGAAGCGCTGGTCCTCGAATCGCCGGCCCGCCTCGGCCATCGCCGGGATGAGGCCGTCATCCAACAGCCGCTCCGGCGGCACGCCCGCTGCCAGAGCGCGCGCCGTCAGATCCCGCGCCCGCTCAGCATTCCCTCCCAGCGCGGCATCACGCAGGTCGGCGCTCCAGTCCGCGTCGGTCATCGCTTGATCCTTCCCGCCGCCGCGCCCCCCGCCAGCGCTTCGACCTCTGCGATGCTGGCCAGGTTGAAGTCTCCGCTGATCGTCTGCTTCAGGCACGAGGCGGCGACGGCGAAGGCGAGCGCATCCTGCCGGCTCTTTCCCGTCAAGGTCGCGTAGATCAGACCGGCGGTGAACGCGTCGCCAGCACCGACACGGTCAACCAGCTGTATTCGATAGGAACGACCGCGTAGGAACTGGCGTCCGTCATACAGGCACGCCGACCAGCTGTTCTCCGACGCCGAGTGACTCTCCCGCAGCGTGATGGCGGCCATTTGTAGGCCGAAGCGCTCGACAAGCCGGCGCGCGACATCCTCGTAGGCCGCAAAGTCCAGCGCGCCTCGCTCGACGTCCGTGTCGCCCGCCGCGATGCCGAACACATCCGCGGCATCCTCCTCGTTGCCGACCAGCACATCCACGTACTCCATCAGCGGCGTCATCACGCTCGCGGCGCGCTCCCGCGACCACAGCTTCGAGCGGTAGTTCAGGTCGGCGCTGACGGTCAGGCCCAACCGCTTCGCCGCCCGCACGGCCTCGAGCGTAACCTCCGCCGCGCCCTCGCTCAGGGCGGGCGTGATCCCCGTCCAATGGAACCAGCTCGAGTCGGCGAACACCGAGTCCCAATCGACCTCGCCCGGCCCCAACCGTGACACCGCCGAGCCGGCACGGTCATAGATCACCCGCGACGGACGCTGCGCGGCGCCGTGCTCCAGGAAGTAGATGCCCAGCCGGGCCGCCCGTCGCAGGATGTGCGACGTGTCGACGCCCAGCGAACGTAGCTTGTCCACCGCGGCCTGACCGAGATCGTGATCCGGCAGAGCCGTCACATAGCGGGAGCGCAGACCCCACTGAGCCAACGAGACCGCGACGTTGGCTTCGGCACCGCCGTAGGTGACGTCGAACCGGGTCGCCTGCCGGAACCGTCGGCCCGCCGGCGGAGACAGACGCAGCATCAGCTCGCCGAACGTGACGACGCCGCTATCGTTGTTCGCACGCTTCGTAGCCGTGGGACGAGAAAGCGGCTCCGGTCGGCTATCGCGTTCTACCGATACCGCTTCGACCCAGCGCTCCGCGTCGCTACGCATCGCGTCGGGGTCACTGACATGACGCGTAAGGGCCGACCCGCAAAAGATCCCCCGCGGATCGTGACGCGCCAGACGTCCCACGTTCTCGAGCGTCACACCACCCGTGTAGACGATCCGCACTCCGGGATAGACGGCGCGCCACGCCTTCACCGTCGCGCGCACCGCGCTCTCGTTCGCCATGGCGGGGAACACCTTGTAGACCCACTGCCAGGGCCGCCGCTCGCGTAGCTCCTCCAACGTGCACCCGTAAAGCTCGGCCTTCTGCACCAATTGCTTGCCGCAGTCGGCCAGGCCGCCGGGCACGCACATCACGTCGGCCGCGACGCACGCTTCCACCACGCCGGGCACGTAGTCCGCCGAGACGACGCCCGCGACGCCGGCGCCCAACGCCGCCTCGGCTTGCCGACGCGTCAGCACGGTACCGGACAGCAATAGCGCGTCCGGGTGCTTCCGCAACACCGCCTCGACCCCCGGCAACGCGGCCTCGCTGCGGAACGCGATCTCGAGGACAACGCCCAGCGGGTGCAGCGTCTCGTAGGCCGCAACGCAGTCGTCGGGGCGTTCAGGATTGAGGAGCGCGATCAAGCGGCCGCGCTCCAGCGTACGCCAAAGGGCCTCGGACTTACTCACGGTTCGTCTCCCGCATCGACCGTCGCGCGATCACAGGCGCTTGATGTTCATGCCGCCGCTCACCTCGAAGGCTCCGCCGGTAGAGTAGCCGAAGTCTCCCCGGACCAACGCCGCCACGGCGCGGGCGACGTCCTCCGGTTCCCCCCAGCGTTCCTGGGGAACGGCGCCCGCGGCGATCAGCGCATCGTACTTCTTCTTGACCGGAGCGGTCATGTCGGTGGCGATTAGCCCCGGTCGTACCTCATACACGGCGATCCCGTGAGGCGCCAGTCGGTGAGCGCAAACCTGAGCCAATTGGCTCAGCCCAGCTTTCGAGACGCAGTACTCGGCCCGCGACGGTGACGAAGTATCCGCTGAAATCGATGTGATGAACACGATCGCCGGTCGATGCAGGCGACCGCGCCTGCCCGCTTCCACCAGGTAGCGCGCGACGCGCTGCGTCAGAAAGAACGTCCCACGCAGGTTGACGCCAATGACGCGGTCGAAGCTCTCGGCCGTGGTATCGAGGTAATCGAGTCGTTCGCGTGGGCCGATGCCGGCGTTGTTCACCAGCAGATCGACCCGCCCGAAACGGTCCAAGGCCGAAACCAGCAACTCGTCGTGCGTCGTCAGGTCGGCGATGTCGGCGGCCACGGGGAGGAACGCCGCGCCGGCCTCCTCGCAGCGCACTCGCGTCTCGACCAGTCCGACGGCTCGATCATCGGGGTCATACGTCGTGGCGTTGCCGACGATGTCGTACCCTTCTCGGGCCAGCGCGATGGCGATGGCGCGACCGATGCCACGGCTGGCGCCCGTCACCAGTGCGCAAGGTCTCTGCGACATCGCGGCTCTCCTTTCCGGTCCGCGCTGATCGGCCTATCGCGGACGCGTAACAACTTCTACCGGATGGCTCCCCGTATCGACATCTTGCGCGATATTGGAAGCCCTACCCTTATACATAGACACGACACAAAGACGTCGGTCTCATTCGATGACGCTCCCCTCGCGGTAGTCGCGCCACACCTGCTCGAACCAACCGTCCTCGCTCGGCACCGGACGCACCGCGACCCAACGTTTGCCCAGCTCGCCTTCGCCGTCGACCCACACCTCGAGGACCTGCCGATCGACCGCCGCGCCGGGCGCGTTAAGCGCGAAGCGCCACGCGTCCTCCAGGCCGGGGCCAGGCCGCTCACCCGCCGAGTCCAACACCAGGGCCGAACCGCGCGAACGGCCGCCCGCGTTCAGATAGGCCTGGATCGCCTCCAGGTACACCCAATGGGTGAGACACAGATCGACGGCGCGAAACGCGACCGGCAGCGACTTCGCATCCCGTACTCGCAGATCGTGCGGCAGACGCTCGAGCAGTGCGCGAGCCGAGCGCGCCGCCTCGCTCACGGCCGATGGGTCACGGATGTGTCCCGCCGCCCCAGACATGCGGGTCTGGACCTCGCCGATCACCTGTGCGGGCGTGAGCCGGGTCGCCGGCTCGGCTGAACCGCACGTCCGCTTACAGAACACGGCCACTTCCTTCACCTGATCGGCCACCGCACCGGCGAACGCGCCGACCGCCATCGGCGCGTCCGCATGGTGCTTCGCGATGTAGAGCGCGGCCCGGATGCCGCCTACCTGCC
>JASFMO010000098.1:0-9083 GCA_050117535.1 Gemmatimonadales bacterium
CGAGCTTCGCGTGCTGGGCGGGGCCTTCGGGAACGACCGCCTCTACCAGAAATACGATGCGAAGGTCGCCGGTCGGCCAGGGAGAGTCGACTACTTCGCTCGCCTCGGCCACTTCCAGACGGACGGCTACCGCTTGCACAGCGAGGCCCGCTACACGTCGTTCAACAGCCGGCTCCGTTACAACTTCGACGCGAGCTCGGAGTTGACATTGGTCGTGAACTACGCCGATACGCCCTTGGCCGAGAGCCCGAGTAGTCTGACCGACTCGCTCGCTCGTGCCAAGCCGGACACCGCCCGCGATATCGCGCTGTCGCCCGCGCAATGCCCGCCCGATCCGGGCTTCGCGGGTTGCCAGGACCTGGGAGAGGAATCGAGGCAAGGGCAAGTCGGCATCAACTATCGGCGACGCCTGGGCGCCGAGCATCGGCTGTCCCTCATGGCTTATGGCCTGAATCGCCGCCTTACGAACCGTATTCCCTTCACCCTTATCGAGCTGGACCGGCTGGCGGGCGGAGCGCGCGTCGAGTATCGCTACGTTCCCCTGGCGGGCCGTCTCACCGGCCTGACCGCGGGCGTCGATCTCGACAGCCAAGCCGATGACCGACTCGAGAGCGAGCGGGACGCCGAACAGACGGGGCCGGTCAGCCTCGACCAAGACGAGCGAGTAACGGCGCTCGGCCTGTTCGCACAGGCCGGTGTCGAGCTCCTCGCCGATCTCGAGCTGACCCTGAGTCTCCGATACGATCGGGTGACGTTTCAGGTCGACGACCGGCTGGTCTCCGCTGGTGACCCCGACGATTCCGGTCGTCGCGACATGGATCAGCTGAGCCCGATGGCCGGCCTACGATACGCCTTCGCGCCCTGGCTGAGCGCCTACGCGAATGTTGGCCGCTCCTTCCAGACGCCCACGACAACCGAATTGACCGACTCGTTGGGCGGCTTCGACGAAAGCCTGCAGCCGGAACGCGCGGTCAGCTACGAGTTGGGGCTCAAGGGTACGGCCTCCGAACGCGTGAGCTACACCCTGGCGGCTTTCTGGTCGGACATCGACGGCCTGATCGTCGGCTCCGCCGTGCCGGGCACCGAGCGCGTCTTCTTCGACAACGCGGGCTCGGCCGACCATCGCGGGCTGGAACTGGGATTCTCCGCCCTAATCACCCAGGGCCTCGTCTTCACAGCCGCGTACACTCACGCCCATTTCGTCTTCGAGGATTTCCGCAGCGACGACGACTTCAGCGGCAATCGGCTGCCCGGCGTTCCCCCCAACCAGCTCCATGGCAGCTTCAACTACAACCACCCAATAGGCTTCGCGGGCGCACTCCAGGTGTGGGGCGTCGAGGGGTACTACGTCGACAACGCCAACGAAGACCGCAACGACGGATACGTGACGGCGAATATCCGACTGGGCTACAGTCTAAACACGCGATCGCTAGAGGTCCTCCCCATGTTGGGTGTGAACAACCTCTTCGACACCCGCTACAATTCGTCGGTCGTCGTCAACGCCGTCGCTGGCGCTTTCTACGAACCCGCACCGGGGCGCAACTTCTATGTTGGCCTGCGCGTGAAGACCCGCTGATTTGCTTTACACGCACGGCCGGTCGCACTTCGCTCTGACCGTCTCTATATTCGAGATTCGAGGCGAAATTTCCCAGACTTCGGAGGCATGCCGATGGAGCAAGTCGCGCCGGACGAGCGACCACGCTCGACGTTCCTACAGCGCCTCGTGGGCGCCGCGATCTTCCGCGTTCCGATCTACGAAGAGGTCGAGCACGACGAGCGGGCCACCCGCCAAGCGGCTGGCGTCGTCGGCCTGGTCGCCCTAGCCGCCGCCGTCAGCGCCCTGGAGCTCGGGCCCGGGGGACTGGTCGCCGGGATACTGGGTGCTTACATAGGCTGGGCCCTCTGGTCCGGGACATGCTACCTGGTCGGCGTCCAGCTGTTCGACGGCACGGCCAGCTGGGGTGAGTTGTTACGAACCATCGGCTTCGCCCAAGCGCCGGGGATCCTGTTACTCCTCCGGCTGTTACCCGAAGCTGGGCTTCCACTCTATCTGTTAGTGCTGGCCTGGATGATCGGAACCGTACTGGTGGCGATCCGTCAGGCGTTGGACTTCTCGACGGGTCGAGCCCTGTCAACAGCGCTGGCGGGCTTCGTTCCCTACATGCTCGGCAAGCTATTGGTCGAATGGATTCTGGGCGTGAGTCCGACCATTCTGCCCTGAACGAGCTAAGGCGATAGGGTGGTCGCAATGCTCTACACGCAAGTCGACGACGGCTACATCGTTCGCTTCGAGGACGAGGAGGTCTTTCCCGACCGCTTCCTCGAGTTCCTGTCGGCTAGGGAGGTGACGAGCGGCAGCTTCACCGCAATCGGCGCTTTTAGGCGCACTTGCCTGGCCTTCTTCGATGTCGCTGCCAAGGAGTACCGCGACCGAGAGCTCGACGAGCAGGTCGAGGTCCTGGCACTCATCGGTAACGTGGCCCGGCACGAGGGGGAACCGATCGTCCATGCGCACATCACACTGGGGCGCGCGGACTACTCCGTCCTCGGCGGACACCTGCGCTTCGGGATCGTGCGGCCCACGCTCGAGGTCGTCCTCGCCGTGACGACCGCGACCGCGCGCGACGGCGGCCCGATACTGAAACGCAAGATCGATCCGCGATACGGCTTGCCGGCCCTCGACCTGGACAACCGGCTCTGAGGGGCATGGATATCGGGCTGGAAATCGCCGAGATCATTCGCGAGGCGAAGACCGTCGCCGTCGTGGGCTGCTCGCCGAAGCCGTATCGGGACAGCCATTCGGTGGCTCGCTACCTGATGGAGGAGGGCTACCACGTCGTGCCCATCAATCCGGCGCATTCCCATCTGCTCAACGTGAAGGCCTACCCCGATCTCGCATCGGCTCGCGAAGGCGAGGGCCCCATCGACATCGTCGACATCTTTCGTTCAGCGGAACTCGTTGCGCCGCATGTCGCCGAGGCCATCGCGATCGAGACGCGGCTAATCTGGATGCAGCTTGGCACTGCAAACGACGCGGCCGCAAAGATGGCTCGCGAAGCAGGAATCGCCGTCGTCATGGACGAGTGCCTCCGAGTCGAGCACAAAGCACTGAAACGGCAGGGCGAGCTGTGAGCGGAGCCCCGGACCGGGAGCGTGTGCTCGGCGTCGTGCTCGCCGGCGGTGCCAATCGTCGCTACGAAGGAAGGCCGAAAGCACTCGAGTTTGTCGGAGGCAATCGCATCGCGGACCGCGTCGTCAGCGCGATGCGACAGACCGTGAATCGCGTCGTCCTGGTGGCGAACGATGCCGACACGTTCGCGGTGTTGGGCTTGGAGACCCGGCCGGACGAGAGACCGGGGATGGGAGCCCTGGGCGGCATTCACACCGCTGTGCTCTGGGCGCACGACGAGGGCTACCGAGGCGCACTCGTCACCGCTTGTGACATGCCGTTCCTCTCTCCCGCGCTTTTGAAGACCTTGATCTTCGACGTCGGGGGCCACGAAGTCGTCGCGCCTGCCAGCGCGTCGCGTCGCGGTCTGGAGCCGCTGTGCGCTTACTACGGTACCGACTGTCTCAAACCGATCGAACGGGCGCTCGATCGTGGCGAGCGTCGCGTGATCTCGTTCTACTCGGAGGTGACGGTCCGCACGATTCCCGCCTCGCAGGTCGAGGCTTTCGGTGATCCTGCGCTCCTTTTTCTGAACGTGAACTCCCCAGCAGACCGCGAGCGGGCAGAGGCGGCGGCCCGGGAGAACGGAGTCGTAACGTCGTGACACCGCAGCGAGTAAGAGCACGCCAGCCGCGCGAGGCCGACTGGCTATCGGTCGACGCGGCCCGCGCCTTGATACTCTCCCGGATCGTGGAGGTGGGGCAGGAGACGATCCCCCTTGACGAGGCGCGCGATCGCATATTGGCCACCGACGTGGCCTCGACGATCCGGCACCCCGCCTGGGACAATAGCGCCATGGACGGTTTCGCCGTCCGCTCGGAGGACATCGGCGGCGCGGCGCCGGAGTCTCCCGTGCAACTGCGGGTCATCGAGGAGGTGCCGGCCGGCAGCTTTCCAACGCGTTCGCTCGGGCCGGGTGAGGCGATCCGCGTCATGACGGGTGGCGCGGTTCCCGCGGAAGCCGATGGAGTGACGCGTTTGGAGCATACCGAGCCCGGCACGACGGCCGGCGACGTGCTGGTGCTCAGCGACGCCGACGCCGGACGCAACATCCGCCGCAAAGGGGAGGACCTCGAGGTCGGCGACCGTCCGCTGAGCGCGGGGACGCTGCTCCGACCCGCCGAGATCGGCGTACTGGCGATGCTGGGACAGGCCGAAGTGCCGGTTTTTCGACGACCAAAAGTCGGTATTCTGGCGACGGGCGACGAACTCGCCGATTTCGACGATCTCGCCCTCGTCCAGGCGGGACAACGCATCATGAACTCGAACTCCTATGCGCTGGCGGCACAGGTCGAGGAATGCGGCGCCGAGCCAGTGCCCCTGGGCATCGCGCGCGACAACCGCGAGAGCCTTAGCGAGCGCTTGACGGCGTCGCTGGGTCAAGACGCGCTGATCACGTCGGCCGGTCTCGCCGTCGGCGACCACGACTACGTGAAGGAAGTCCTGGACGACCTGGGCATGGAGTTACTCTTCTACCGTGTCACGATGCGGCCGGGCAGTCCGTTCACCTTCGGAATGCTGGACTCGATGCCCGTGTTCGCGCTGCCGGGCAACCCGGTGTCGGCCATGGTGACCTTCGAGTTGCTGGTTCGCCCGGCACTGCGAAAGATGATGGGTTTGAAGATCTACGACCGCCCCAGCCGGCGCGTACGACTGGCCGAGCCGGTGGCGACGAGGGGCCGCCGCACCCACTTCTACCGAGCAACGTTGGAACCTACCGAGAGCGGCGGCTGGCTGGCGCGGCTCACGGGGCCGCAGGGTTCCGGGATCCTGACCTCGATGTCACGGGCGGATGCCCTGATCGAGGTGCCGGCGAACAGCCACTTGCCGGCCGGGGCCGAGGTGGATGCTATCGTGCTACGCGAGAGATGAGACGCCTGGCAACGAGCCTCAAAGCCTGAACAGCAGGCTCAGCCCCATTGCGAAGTCGACCGCCAGACCTTTGGTGTCGATCCGTTCCTGTTCCGCGGGAGAGACCAGATAGAAGCGGAAGTCCAGCTTGAACACGCGCCGACTCCGAGAGCCCAGTTCGATTCCCGCACCCAGGATCCCCGTGATGTCGGTGAACGGATCGTCGTTGTGTAGATTCAGCTCTGCCGAATCGCTATCCGGCACGATGTAACGGGCGCCGCCCCCGAGGATGAAATAGCCCGGTATGTTCGGCTTCACCTTGAGCATCAGCTCGCCGACGCCTTGCCACTGGGTGAATCCTCCCGGGTTCACGTTCTTGCTGTTTGCAAGCTCCTGTTGCTCGTTGAGCCTCGCCCAGCTGCCGCCGACACCGAAGGACAGCGTCGGTGTGAACCGGTACTCGACGCGAGCCCCGACCGGCGGGCCGCCGCCGAAGGCTATCTCAGCATCTCCGCTAAGATTCGTCCCACGTTTTGCGCGGAAGACCACTTCGAAAGTCGGCCCCACCGAGAAGCGCGGGATCGAGTCGGGCTCTTCGAACTGGGCTCGGACCGGCGCGGCGAAGAATGCCACGCAGGCGAGGCAAAGCGCTGGCCGAGCTACTCTTGGCGCTATGACACGCATCGTCAGCCCTCCGAGCGGAGTCGGCGGATCTCCTCGGTAAGCCGTGGCACGACCTCGAACAAATCGCCGATGATGCCGTAGTCGGCGACCTTGAATATCGGTGCATCAGCGTCCTTGTTGACGGCGACGATGCACTTGGCGGTCTGCATGCCCGCCAGATGCTGAATCGCTCCGCTGATCCCAACGGCGAAGTAGAGCGGTGGCGCCACAACCTTCCCGGTCTGGCCCACCTGCTCGTCATGCGGTCGCCAACCGGCATCGACTACGGCACGACTGGCTCCGAGAGCGGCTTGCGGCCCTAGGGCGTCGGCAAGTTCTTCCAACAGCGTCCATTTCTCGGGTCCCTGCATCCCGCGGCCGCCTGCGACGATGATCTCAGCTTCCGCCACATCAGGGCGTCCCTTCTGCTCGCCGGCTGCCCTCTCGACGCGCATGCGCTGGCTGGAAGCATCGAACTCGACCGCCAACTCCTCCACCTCACCACCCCGCGCGTTCTTAACCGCGCCATAGGCCCGTGATCTCACCGAGACCAGTGCGGGTTCCAGCTTGAAACCCAACTTCATGAAGACCTTTCCAGCGTAGCCCGGCCGTACGACCACAACACGCCCATCCTCGACCCCGACTTCCGTCACGTCGCTGGCCAGCCCGACCTTGAGGCGCGCCGCCAGTCGCGGCATCAGATCCTTGCCTTGGGCGCTGGCCGGCGCGAGCACAGCCTTGGCACCACGCTCCCGGATCACATCGGCCAGCACATTCCGGAAGCTCTCGGGTACGTACTCGGAGAAAAGCTCGGAGCTCGCCACAATGACCCGGTCGGCTCCGTGGGCAGCGAGTTTCTCCGCCTCGCCCGCTATACCGGGTGGCCCGAGCAGGATAGCCGTAAGCTCGACGCCGAATGCATCGGCCAGTCCGCGCCCGGCCGCCAGCGCCTCCAAGCTCGCCTGCCGCAGAGATCCACCTCTTTGTTCGGCAATAGTGAGTACGCTCATCGTATTCAGAGTACCTTCGCTTCTTCCCGCAGCTTTCTAACCAATTCAGGAACGGCATCCGCGCCTTCCCCGACGATCTCACCCGCCGCTCTTTCCTCCGGCCCCTTGACCGCAAGGACTTCGAGGCGCGCGTCGGCGTCGCCGACATCGACCTCTTCCAACGGCTTCCGCTTGGCCGCCATGATCCCCTTCATGCTGGGGTAGCGCGGCTCGTTCAGCCCCTTCTGTGCGGCGACGACGGCAGGCAAGTCGAATTGCAACGCCTCGTGGCCGCCCTCCACCTCGCGCTCCGCTCTCGCCTTCCCACCCTCGATCTGCAAATCGACGACGACATTGGCACAGGGCAAGCCGAGCAGCTCGGCAACCATGGCGGGGACCTGCAGATTGTCATCGTCGATCGCCTGTTTGCCAAACATGACGAGGTCGAACTCGCGGGCCTCGAGCGCCTGGGCCAGCTTCTCTGCCGTGCCCAAACCGTCGACCGACGGCCGGCCCTTCAGCAATACCGCTTGATCGGCCCCCATCGCCAGCGCTGTTCTCAGCGTCTCCTTAGACTCGTCGCCGCCCAGGGTCATGACAGTTACAGACCCTTCTCCCGCGGCCTCCTTCAGTCGCAGCGCCTCCTCGATCGCGTACTCGTCGTAAGGATTGACGACGAACTTCACGCCCGCGGTGTCGACGGAGACGCCATCGGCCGCGACACCGATGCGGCTCTCCGAGTCCGGCACGCGTTTGATGCAGACAATGATCTTCATTTCTCAACGCTGTCTATCGGGTTCTAACCAATGATCAGCCGCACGCCGGGCTCAATTCTTGTACGCGTCGAGCCGATCCATCTCGTCATCACTCAACTCGCAGTATCGGTGCAAAACGAGGTCGATCAACCGATCCGTAAGATCGACCTCCTTGGCTCTTTCGGTGGCGCTGGCGCGAATCTGGCCAGAACGCAGCCTCAGCAGCCGGTCCGCCAACCACTCGAGAAAGTAGGCGACGACGTCACGGTGCGATCCGCCCTCACCCAACTCGCTCGTCGTGTGCGAAGTCAGAAGCGCATCCACCAACGCCAAAGTTCCCGGAAATACGAGCGCGACTACCGAGCCCGACTCTGTCGACTCCTCGCCCGTCTCTTCCTCCCAGGCCATCTCGTTCTCGTAAAGTTGCTGCGCCTCTTCGAAGAGGTGGCGATGCTGCGCTTCCGGGGTACTGTCTTCCGGCGGGTGCGGGGGAAGCTCGCGGCCGAGGAGCTCGGCTATCGATCCCAGGCGCGCCTCGATGTCCGCCCGACCACCGGCGGTCTTCTTTTCAGCCATGCCCCATCACGCGTCCTTCGGTTGACCGTCGGCCGTAGAAATTGCTCGCCGGGCACCCACGACGCCCCAGCAAGCCCATAGCCCGCACCAACGCTTCAATGTAGGCGGATCCCGCCACGACGACAGAGCCGCTCGCACCGCGGACCGGCAGGGCTCCCGCGCCCTCTACATATCGCCGCGTCGCGCTCCAGGCAAGCGTGAGAGGGAAGGTCGGCCCGACCGCTCAGACGTCATCGACGGCCGCGCAACGCCGGAGCCGTCGGAGATTCACGCGATCGCTGCGTAACGGGTCGTCGCCCTTTGGCGTTTCAATCACCTTGGGAACGTCTTTGAAGCGCGAGTCGCGCATGATGCGCCGGAATGGCTCCAGGCCGAGGTGGCCCTCTCCAATCTGCTCATGCCGATCGACTCGACTGCCGAGTGGTGTCTTCGAGTCGTTGAGGTGAACGAGGCGAACCCGCTCGAGCCCGATCAGGCGATCCAGCTCGCGCGTAACGTCATCATAGCGGGCGATCAAATCGTAGCCGGCGGCCGTCAGGTGCGCGGTGTCGATGCAGATGCCCAGCCGGTCTTGGAACTCATGGCCTATCGTTTCGAGCAGTACGGCCAGCTCGTCGAAGCTCGCGCCAAGCGCCGTCCCTTGACCGGCGGTCACTTCGATCAGGATCGGCGTATCCCCTTCCGTCCGCTGGATCGCCTGGCGGATGGCATCAGCGTTGCGGCGCAGACCGGCCGGTCGGTCGCCGTCCGTGGCGTTGCCCGGATGCGTCACCAGAAAATCCAGCCCGAGAGCCTGGCAGCGCTCGAGTTCTCGACAGAACGAGTCAAGCGACTTCTCGCGCAGGGCGCGATCGGGGCTGGCGAGATTGATCAGGTAGGAGTCGTGCGAGCCGGAACATTCGATACGGTTCGCTTTGACCGCGGCGCGAAACGCCTCCGCCGTTTCCTCGCTCACCTGGCGCTCAGCCCAGCGGTTGACCTGTTTGGTGAATATCTGAATGACGGCGGCCCCAATCTCGGCGCCACGCTCCGGCGCCAGCTCGAGCCCGCCAGCCGTGGACACATGGGCACCGAGCAGCA
>JASFMO010000099.1:0-9046 GCA_050117535.1 Gemmatimonadales bacterium
GAGCGAGGGGGGTAGCCGCGCCCGGGAAGCCTCCGACCACGTTCACGACGCACTCCCTGAACGTGGCGGTACTCGCCGTGGGGTCCAGGTGCGGAGGATCTTCGCCGGGCGTGGGCAAGGGAATCCCCCCAACGGTTCGCCTGGAGGGTCCGCCTTCACCTGGCCCTTCTCAACGCCGCCCTGTCCGGGCGTGTGGGTTTCTTCACACTCGCTCGCACAGCTCGCGCGTGTTCAGTGTCAAGTCGCCTGGCGGCGTCTTGACGGCGTTCACACCCGCTCGTCCACTGTGCACCTCGCGGCCATCATTCCGGCAAGGTTGCGAGGAACTCCTCCAAGGCGCGGTTGAACTCCGTCGGCCTGTCCATGAAGAGTGCGTGAGACGTCTCGTCGATGACCTCCACATCGATCTCGGGCCACCCTTCCTGAACCCTCTCGGCCTGCTCCACGGCCCAATCCAGAGAAGAAGCAATGAAAAGAGCTGGCCGGTCCAGAGAATCCAACATGGGACGCAGGTCGGTCGGCCCCATCAGAATGAGGTTCGCGATCATCATCGCGGCGGCATTCGTCGGCGTTGAGAGCGCGGCCTGTGTCATCCCCTGAAAGTACTCGTCAGACTGGGGGCTATGATGAATCGCCCTGATGAACTGCCGCGTCCATTCTTCCCGCTCTACCTGTAAGCTGATGAACCTTGACGCAAATCGTTCTGGGTTTTCGATGTAGATAGAATGATCCACGAGTACAACGGCCCGTATGTTCTCGGTTCCGAACTCGTGAGCCAAAACGAGAACCTCTTGCATGGCGAGCGACCAACCGGCCAACACGGCAGGCTCACCGCCAAGGTGCTCGAGCAGCTCGCCGATGTCGAGCGCTCTGCGCGAAGGCTGGTATCCGTACGATGGCTTCTCAGAGCGACCCTGACCGCGCGGATCGAGTGCGACCACGCGATGTGTCGAAGCGAAGTGACGAAGCTGATGTTCCCAGATATCCGCTGGCATGGTCCATCCCGGCACGAAGATGAGGGCCGGACCGGACCCGGCTTCCAGGTAGTGGAGCGTAACGCCGTCACTCGTCTGGAAATGGCCGCTGCGAAACTCGCCCTGTGCGAAGGCGACACGAGGCATCGACGCGCACATGAGGGCCAGCAAAATGGCGAGGAGTAAGTTCATTGCTCTCATCTTGCCTCCGAGTCCTACACTGGGTTTCTGCATCAGAACGTCCACGGGTAATCGGCACTTGCGTAACAGCACTTTACTGAACGGGGTGTTATGAGGACTGATAGGACGTCGGGACAAGCAGATCAGGCGTTGTCGTCCCGCAACACCTTGAAGACCTTGTATACCTCGATATCGGGCTCTCCCTGTGCTTGATACGCCTTCGCGATCGTGGCCCTGAGCTCGGACTGGCGGTACTCATCCAGGGCTTCGCGAGACGCCCAGACATACAGGCCGGCGTATTCTCCGGATACCAGGTCCTGAAGGTAGTACTTCTGCTGTAGGCCGGTGAGGGCCTCGAATTCAGGAGCGCGTGTCTCCACGATCTCGTTGACCTGGTCAAAGGTTAGGTCTGACTTGAATCGAACGCGCATGACCACTTCGGGTTGGGGCATTCGTTTCAACTCCTTTCTTCTCGATGTGGGAAACGTCGGCATCGCGGCCGACCGGCTAGTCAGTTGGCAGTTCCTCGCACGGCCCACGCACGCGCGATCAGAGCGATCGAGCCATCGGGCCGTCGTGGAAGTGCTCGCTCGAGCTTTCTCGCGAGGGCGATGCGACGATCGGCTTCAAGCGAGGCGATGTAAGAAGGTGCGGGACCCGTGCCGCCGAGGAACGGTCTCCAGTAGTCATCAAAGCTGGAAAACTGCGTGGGGATCTCGATCGCGTCGCAGCGCACCTCGCGGAGGTCACCTACGCGAAACAGTTCTGCGAGATCCTCGGGGTGACAGACTGGGAAGCGCTTGCCTTCATCGAGCTCTTTGGCCTTGGGATCCTTGGCCGAGGCCACATCCCAGAAGCGGCGAAGGAACTCCATCCGACCCGCGTAGTCCCAGACGCAGGCGGAGATGGTCCCCCCACTGGCGGTGAGGGACCGCATTTCGTCGAGCGCACCCTTGGGGTCGGGGAAGAAGTTGAGGGCGAACAGAGATGCGACGCTCCCATAACCGCCCGCGCGGTTTGGGAGCGAGCCGATTCCTGCCACGGCAAAGGAAGCGCGGCCATCCCCAGAGAGCTGTCGAGCGTACTCGATGAATGGCTTTGCGGGGTCGCATCCCACGACGGACGCCGGGTCTGCGTTCTCACAGATCGCATGTGTGAGGGCGCCAGTGCCGCAACCTACGTCCAACCAATGGGCGTCGCCGGGAACCCGCAACCAGGACAAAAAGCGAGGTGCAAGCCGGCGGCTCCACCGCCCCATGAAGTCCTCGTAGGTTAACCCGGCCGTCCATCGGTCGTGTGCGTCAGACGTCATTCCGACCTCTCTGCGCGGCCGGTCAACCGCCAAACCCCGAGAACGTGAAGCGATAGGCTCGGGTCGATTCGTCGTAGACCGCCTCGAAAGACGACGGCCACCTCACGTTCGCCGCCGCTGTCGTCACCTTGGGAACTTGCATACTGAATCCCTCGGCCTTCAGCAACTTCTCACGGGCGATCATCGGCTCGAGAAAGATTACGTTCCCCCCGTAGTAGCCCACGATCATCGACGCATCGAAGGGCTCGGTCCGATCGACTTCTTCCGCCGGCATCGCGTGCATCCCCATGGCTGGCACACATAAGCCCACGAGTTCGCCCAGTCCCGGTATGGTGATGTCGGGCAGCGCGTACCCGGCGGGGAGTTGGGCCGGTTTGCTCGAGTCGCTGCAATCCACGGCCGACACTGCCGCTGGATCGACCGTATAGAAGTGGAAGTCGAAGTGCGGTACCGTGAATAGGGCTGGCGGATGGCCGTGCGGCTCCCAGTCGATCGTGAGATGATTGAAGCCGGTCCTCTCCGCCACCTCGACGGGCAAGGGGATGACCGCGACCGGCACCGGCGGGAAGACCATTTCCATATCGGCCGGAGCCGCCTCGATCGCCTGGATCGGAACGGTGGCGCCGAACTCTACCACCTCATCGCCTGACGTTGTGGCCCAAGTGCAGACCTTTCCGCCGTAGACGGTGCCGCAGTCACCATCGATGGTTGTGATGCGGTCAGCCGATGTGGTGAAACCGAGGGCAAGGACGCAAGCCATCGGACCCAGATATCGTAATCTCACGATGCGCATGACAGATCTCCTTCTGGAGTTTACTGCGTGGAACTCGTCGCCAGACCTCAACGGTTTAGGCGACGGCGAAAGCAACCTATGTCCCGCGATGCCGATTACTGACTCGTTAGCGCAGCCAACTTCGCTTGCTCCCGTGGCGCGGCCCGGAAGATCGGGTCCGCCTGCGCCACACGGCGAGCACTGTCCCTATATGCGCAATCGTGTCCTCGAACCGGACATCCCGGCGTGCCCCAGCAGCACGACGGAGGCGAAAAGGTTCGCGGCGAGGAGATATCTATGGCTCCGCGTCGGCGTTGCAGCCTGCGGACCGACGGCGCATGTTGGAACGGAGCCTTAACCTTCACCCGCTGGCCGCAAGTGGCAGTATTAGCGTCTCACGGGGCTAATCGTGGCGATCCACCGACTCAGCCTCCGGCTGGACTCGGCAAGACTCGGACAGATAGGAAGGCTTGACCCATGAACTTTGGCCCGCGCACCTGCGGCATTCCCGTTTTCGTCCTCTTCACTGCTCTGGTCTGGTCCAGCGCAGGCTGCGCTCAGGAGCCGGAGGTTCCGAGAGACCAAACGCAGCCCGCCGTCGCTGACGCTACGTTCAGCTACGCGAGGTCGGAGGAGGTCGGCATCTCGGGCGCCGCGCTCGAAGGCCTGGTGCGGCTAGTTCGTGACTGGGTTGCTGGCGGCGAGATCATCGGGGCCGAGTTCATGCTGGTGAAAGATCGCAAGATCGTCCTGCACGAGGCCGTGGGCTGGAACGACCTGGAGCGCGAACTGCCGATGCGGCGGAATTCGATCTTTCGGATGCGCTCGATGACCAAGCCGTTCACGGGAACGTCCGTCTTGATCCTCCAGGAAGAGGGGAAGCTGAACCTCGATGACCGGGTCTCGGACTATCTGCCGTCCTTCGACAACGAACTCTCCCGCGAGATCACCCTGCGCCAGCTGCTCACCCACACGGGCGGCTACGTCCAGGGTGGGTTCCCCGCTCCTTTCTACAGCTATGGGAGCCTGCGGCAGGTGGTGGATGCCGTCGGCGCGGCCGGGCCGCAGCACCCGCCGGGCAGCGAGTACCGCTACAGCGATGTCGGTTCCGCTACCCTGGGAGCGGTGGTCGAGCAGGTTTCGGGCATGCCCGTCGAGCGGTTCATCGAGGCCCGCATCCTGGAGCCACTCGGCATGGTGGACACGCACACCCGTTTCTCGCTCGACGCGCCGTGGGCCGACCGGATGAACAGCACCTATCGCCGCTCTGACGGTTCCGACTGGACGAAGTACTGGGACAACACGAGAGAACAGCGCTTTCCGTTCTTCCGGGCCAGCGGCGGCCTGTACTGCACCACCCTGGACTACGCCAGATTTTTGGCGGCGTTCATGGACGGCGGTGTGGCCGGCGGGACGCGGATCCTCTCGGAGGGTTCCGTGGAAGAAGCCCTTTCACCCGGTCCGCTCAATCCCGAGTACGGGATGCACTGGATGCTCCCCAGGGTATCCGAACTCGAGGACGTGAAGGTCTTTGGGCACGCAGGCAGCGACGGAACCATCGCGTTCGCCATACCCGAGCTTGATTTCATGGTGCTCTACTTCACCCAGTCGCGCGGCACGAGGACGCTTCAGTCTTTCGTGGGCGAGGCACTCATGGTGTTGAGTCGCTAGACGGCGAAGCGTGATCGTCCTGAGCGGAGCGCCAAGGGGGTCCAGTAGAAGGCAGGTTTTAGTCGAGACCTAGCCGGGTCAGCAAGGCGGTATATCTGGGGTCGGAGCGCAGGTTGTCAAGAAACGGCTCGGTCTTCAGATATGACATCCGAGGGTCGCGTTCACTGAGCGCACGCTCGAGGTACTCGAAGGCGAGGTCATTGTCACCGAGACCCGAATAGACTAAGGCCAAAAACCAGCTGTGCAGGGGGATGTGCTCTTGCTCGATCAACGATTGGAGCATGCGCCGTGCTTCTTCTTCATAACCTGAGACGGCATACGCATACGCTAGCAGGTACGGAGCCCCCAAGTAGGAAGATCGCGCAGCCTCGAGTTGACGTACGGCATCTTCGAATCTTCCCAGCAGCAGATAGGCCTTACCCCGATGTTCGGCTATGCCAATGAATGTCGAGTCTAGCTGGAACGTGTGCTCGTACTGCTCGATGGCCTGGTCGTATCGGCGCGCATAGTACAACTCATCGGCGAGATTCCTGTTTATGATCACGGAGAAGGGGTCGAGTTCTTGGGCTCGCCTCAATTCCTCCACCGCCTCGTCGTGTCGCCCTAACCTCGACAAAAACCCGCCGTACCAATGGTGCCCTGTTGCGTAGTTCGGACTCAGCCGGATGCCACGCCTATATAGCGTGTCGGCGCTCCCCCGGTCCCAATAGTAGGTTTCCTTCACACGAGCGAGTGAGATATAAGCTTCGGCGAGCGTGCTATCACGCTCGAGTGCCAGCGAGGCTAGCGTCGCGGCTCGCGGGAACACCTGCTCGGGCAACCAGTCGGTATAGTACGGCAACAAGTTGTAACAGTCCGCTAGACCCGCGTAGGCCGGGGCGTAGAGACTGTCGAGTTCGATCGCCGCCTCGAAGTGGTCGATGGCCCGGGCAAGCCCAGCTCCTGTCCTCTCGGTCCAGGCGAAGCGGCCGAGCAGGTAAGAGTTGTAGGCCTCGAGGTTGTCCGTCGGTTGCGACAGGACCGACCGGGTCTCTTCCGGTGTCAGTGTCGTCTTGAGCACCTCGGCTACTTGCAGGGCGATCTCGCTCTGTACGCCCAACAGGTTCTCGACCGTAAGCGGCCGGTCGTAGGTCTCGGCCCAGATCTGTTCGTCGCTCCGGATATCGGCGAGCTGGACGTTGATGCGCACGGTCGGCCCGGCTCGCTGCACGCCTCCTCCCAGGATGTAGCGGGCATTCAGCTCTTCGCCGATCTGTCGCAGGGTCTTCTGCGTGTCACGGTAGTGCAGCACCGAGGTGCGTCCCCTGACGCTCAGGCCGCCGATCTTTGAAAGCTGAGTGAGGATCTCGTCGTGGATGCCGTCGGTGAAGTACCGGTCCTCCTCGAGGCCACTCCTGTTCAGGAATGGCAGCACGGCCAACGAAGGACGCTCCTCGGTAACGGCGTTTGTTTCGGCTTCGCCGCCGCCAAGAAGGTTCCGGCCCGCAATCACAGCGGCCGAGGCGGCGAGCACAGCTAGGAAGCTCAATCCCGCGTTGCGCCAGGTCAAAACTTGGTATCGTCGCCCGGTCTCATAGCTCGAGGTCGATGGTGCGGCACCCCTCGCCCCTTCCGACGTGGCCTCGACGTCAACCGGGCCTACCGCGGATGTCGGTTTGGAGGGCACCCCTTCCCGCCTCAGCCGCTCGGCCAGTGCCAGCAGATCCTCGGGAGGGTCAATATCGAGTTCACGCCTGAGGAGTTGCTCATGCTCCTGGGCGTACTGGAGCGCGTTCGCCGGGTCGCCGGCTACCGCCATCGCCTGCATGAGTCGAACGGCGAAGCGGGAGTTGTAGGGATCGTAGGCCACCAACCGCTGCCACCAACCGACCGCTCTCGGGAAGTCGTCCGACTGCTCGGCGCTCTCGGCCAGCGATTCCAGCGCTTCAGCATACTGGACGGACAGCCGCTGCCGCTCGGATTCGACCCAATCTTCGAACTCCTTGGCTCCGCTCAGGTGGAAGCCGTCCAGAAACGGGCCGCCGTAGGCGTCCACCGCGCCGGCCAGGTCTCCGCGCCCGAGCGCTTCTCCGAATGCCCCGATGTCCGTCCAGACGATGTGGGAGTTCAGGCGCAGATTACCGCCCGAGGCCAGGACGGCTTCCTCCCCCAACTCTTTTCTGATCTCGTAGACGGAATTCGAGAGGGCATGGCGCGCCTCGACCCGATCACTCTCGGGCCAGAGCAGGCCCACGGCTTTGTCGCGACTGATTCCCTTGTCTTGAGCTGCGGCGAGAACGGCTAGCAGGGCGGATTGGCGTGGCTGGACCGCTTTTCCGGTGAGCGGCCCGTCGGGCCCATCGAGCGAGATGCCGCCGAGAAGTCGAAGCGAGTATGTCACATCCAGCGGGCCACTTAGGAGGTTACTGATAGAACGCTGACGATGCGCGGACAGAGCGCTGACGAGTAGTTCCTATTGTAGCCATTAGTTCCACACAGGGCCAGAACGTTTCGTCCCGGCTCTTGGTCCATCGCCGTGCAATGGAAGGCCCATGCTCACAGATAGGGCCAGAGGTTCGTATCGCCGCCTCATTTGGGGCGCCCCGGAACGCGGAGTCCACCCAGCGGAGTGCCGGATCCGGTCCTCCTCAGCCCATCCCACCGTTGGGCGGAACGCTCCGCTTCCGGGCGAACCTCTGGTCCGGATAGCCAGGCATTCGATCGGAGCCGGTCGACGTTGCCGGGTGAGGCGGCGGGCTCCACCCGGGCTTCGGCGGGGGCCAGGGGTGGTGCTTCTTCTTTTGACTGGAGGGATACCATGCAGTTCAAGAACTTTAGGACGGATCTGGCGAGCCTCCTGGTTGCAGCCGTCTTGGCTACGGGTTGCGATGCGGTGCCGACCGAGTCACCGGCCGACACCACGCGTTCGCTGACGGCAGCGCCCGAGAAGGCAACTTCCATCGTGGCCGTCATGGATGTCGCGGGCCCGATGCCCGGGTTCCCCAACGTCATCAATCCTGAGTGCGTCACGATCGACACCGAGACCGGCACGGCGCACTTCAAGAAGTGCACGGTCCTGGGCAGCATGACCGGCGACCTGGTGGGAGCCGTGACGGCTGAACTGAACGGCTGGCAGAACATGGCGGTGGGTTCCCGTGTTTATGGATTCGGCAAAATAGATGTATGCCATGTTGATATCGGATGTGGTGCATTCGAGGGTCCGATGAAAGGGGAAGGGCCGCCTGGTGGGCAAGTGGCGTCACTCAGGCTCAATGCCCACGGCACCGGCGACTTCCACACTTTGCAGATTCGGCTCACAGCGGTGGAGCAGGGGAACACAGAGATCTTCGACGCCGAGGGCGTCATCTTCTAGGCGTCTCGGGGTCTCAAGGAATGGGGGGGCAGTTCCTCGCGAGCTGCCCCCCCTTCTTATCGTAAGCCTACATCAGGCGGTCGCGGACAAAACGGCGAAACCGTGAGCCCTGGCCTCAGGTGCGGAAGAAGGCGAAGAGAATTCCCAGCAGTGCCCCGATCTGGCCGATCCAGAAGACGAACATCCAACGGGTGATCCGGCCCTCGAAGGCACCGACTCTCGAGACCAGGTCCGCGTGCAGCTGGTACATCTCCGTCCGCAGGCCGCCGATCTGCGAGTGGAGCTGCGAGTGGAACTCCGCCCGCAGGCCTCCGATCTCCGAGTGCAACTGCGAGTGGAACTCAGCCCGCAAGCCTCCGATCTCCTCGGCTAGCTGGCGCTCGAAGCGGCTCGCAGCGATCTCGATCACGTTGTCCCGCGTCCGCACGCTCGCCTCGTTCAGGAGTTCCGCCAGCGCCCGGGCGCCCTCGGGCCCGAGCTTTTCCCTCAGCGCTTCCGGAATTGCGACGACGATCACCGGCCACCCCCACCCAACGGTATCATTCTACGCTCGCCGCGTCATGGCGAGCAACCTCGGGGTGAAGGTGAGCGCTCTCCGTCATCGGCCGATCAACAGAAGTCGTACGGCAGCCTTGGCTCCGCCGCTTTGCCGGTATTCAGCTGAGTTTCCATTCTGGTAGGCCTACCATGGGACCCAAGAGCTTGCTCGACGGCGGGGAATGCGGGTGTTCTATCGGAGCCTGCCGACCGCGACTCCTCGGCACGCTGGACTTCACAAGCAGACT
>JASFMO010000100.1:0-9038 GCA_050117535.1 Gemmatimonadales bacterium
GTTTGGCCACCGCATCGCCTTCCCCTCAGAACACCTCGGGGAAACTCGCGATGTCTTCATCCGCCTCCCGCGGGGCTACGCGGACGAGGCGGGGCCAGACGCGGCTCGCTATCCCGTGCTCTACGTGCTCGACGGAGGGGACTACTTCGAGCCTTTCGCGGGTGTGGTGCAATACCTGACCATGTACGAGATGATCCCCGAGGTGATCGTCGTTGCCGTCCCCCACGGCGACCGCATGAAGGAGCTCACCTTTTCGCCGTCGAACGAGGAGAACGGTGACTGGCCGACCAGCGGGGGCGCCGAGTCCTTCCAGCGGTTTCTCGAGGAAGAGCTGATCCCGACGATCGACCACTCGTACCGTACGCACCCGTTCAGGATCCTCGTAGGCCACTCGCTGGGCGGCCTGTTCGCCGTGGAGAGCATAGCGCGGAGGCCGGATCTATTCCAGGCGACCATCGCCTTGGACCCCAGCCTCTACTGGAACCAGTTCGAGTGGCTCAGGAACGCCGCGACCCTATTCGACGGCGTCACGAACTGGCGGCATTTCCTGTTCATCTCCGGCGAAGAGAAAGACGAAGAGGAGACCCGTAGACTGGCCGAGTTCCAGGCTATGGTCGAAGCCCGGGCCCCAAAGGGTTTCGAGTACCGCTACGCCAGCTACCCCGAGGAGAACCACGCCTCGGTGGGCCTCCCAGGGTTCTACCAGGACTTGAAACAGCTATTCAGCGGCTGGCAGACCGAGGGCGAATGGTGGAGTCTGGGACCCGATAAGGTCAGGGCCCATTACCAAGCGTTGTCCGATCGGTACGGCTTCCCCGTCCCCATCCCCGAGGGCGATCTGGTTGGGCACGCCCTGCACGGACTGCAGCGACACGAGGCTCCTGACGAGGCCATCCTCCTCTTGGAGTTCTGCCTGTCTCTCTACCCCGAGTCGGCGGATGCCCATGAGGGATTGGGCGAGGCGTACGAATGGAAGGGGGACCGCGACCTGGCTGAGAAGCACTACCTGAAGGCCTTGGAGATCGATCCGGGGCATGTGCGCGCGAAACAGCGATTGGAGGCCTTAGGGGGCACGTAGTTTGAGCAGTCGGTGGCGTAGCAACACACGTACGAGGCGATGTAAGTCTACCACCCAGGCTTGCGCACATACTCCGCATTTCATGCGTGTGTATCTGTGGCGCTGAGAATCTGGCACGTGGGCGATTGACCACCAGAGCTATCAGATGAGCGAATCGGACGTTGCGCTCCTGTCCCGTATCCGAGAAGGCGACAGCGGCGCACTCGGAATCCTCCTCGAGCGCTATTGGGCGCCGGTCGTCAGATACGCGACGACCCTTTTGGAGAGTCGTGATGCGGCCGAGGATATCGCCCAGGACACCTTTGTCCGACTCTGGGAGCGCCGCGAGGCGTGGAAGCTGGAAGGATCGGTCCGCGCCCTGCTGTTCCGCATGGCGCGCAACTTGAGTCTCGACGAGTTGCGGCGCCGATCGGCGCGAGAACGAACGATGAGAGTAGCACGTGTCGCGCCGTCGGTCCGTTCCCCCGACGATGATCTGGAGAACATCGAGCTCCGCGCCCTCATAGTAGAGGCTGTGGATTCCCTCCCTTCACGCCGACGCCAGGTGTTCATACTGGTCCGCCACTATGGCCTCTCGTACCGAGAAGCCGCCGCCGTGCTGGATCTGTCTACCCAGACTGTCGCGAACCACCTGTCACTTGCCCTCGCCGATCTGAGAGAGTCACTAGCCCCCCGGTTCCGCGAACGGTCGAATCCCGACAGTACCGCGGAGGGGGATGTGACCGAGGATCGCTCCGCCTGAGATTGCCCGGGGTGATTCGCCACGAGCCGATTGGTATGGATCCCACACCTCGTACGTGTTCAGGATGAGACGGACGAGGAACAGTTCCATGGAAGATCTCATTATCCGCGTGCTGAGTGGTGAGGCGAGCAACGCCGAACGGCGCACCGTCGAGCGATGGCGCGACGAATCCGCCGAGAACGAAGCGTTGTTTCAGGAGTTACTCCTAACCTGGCGGCTTGCCGCGCTCCACGATCCGCAGGAGCGAATCTCCGCGCCCCCGCCCGTCGAGCGGATCATGGAACTGGCTGAGCAGCGACGCAGGTACGCGACACCCCTCAAGGCCGCGCCGTTGAGGGGCCGGCGCGTCTGGCGTTGGGGGGCCGCCGCAGCCGCGGTACTGCTTGCCGCCGGAATCGGCTCGCTGAGGATGTTCCAGACGCCAGAGTCGATCACGACGACCGGCCCTGGGAGCACTCGGACGATCGCTCTGGCGGATGGCAGCATCGTCCGACTCGGTCCAGACAGCGAGCTCCGGGTACGTGGGAATGACGCGCGCGCCGTCCGCCTGAGCGGCGTGGCATTCTTTGGCGTCGTCAGCGACTCGAGCCGACCGTTCGTGGTCGAGACCCCCGCAGGTCGGGCCGAGGTGCACGGTACCCGGTTCGAGATCCGTTCCAGCGCAGACTCGCTGCGATTGGTCGTTGTCGAAGGTCGTGTCAGCCTCTCTGCGGCGGGGAGGAAGGTGGAGGCCCGAGCTGGAGAGGTGAGCCGTATCGCCGGCAGCGGCCCCTCGGAACCCGAGTCCGTCGATGTCTGGCAACTGCTCGACTGGCCCGAGGGGCTGCTGATCTTTCAGGCTACGCCGCTTCAACAGGCCCTCGAGGAAGTCGCCGCCGCGTTCGACATGCCGGTCGTCATCGGCGACAGCGCTCTCGCCCGCCGCTCGGTGACGGCCTGGTTCGAGGACGAGCCCGTGGAAGAGGTCGTCACCACCATCTGTCAGGTGGTCGGCGCACGATGCACCGTGGGCAGCAGGATCGAGGTGGCGCGATGACCTCCCGTTGTCGGATCCTCCTTATTGGCCTCCTCGCGGCGCACACGCCGGTTGCCCAGGCGCAAAACACTCGTCAAGTCGACGATGTCGGACTCCTGAGTCGCCCCGCCCGCCTCGAGGTAGGCGGAGTTTCGCTGGAGACAGCGATTCGGCAGCTATCTCGGCGGTCCGGCGTTCCGTTTGCGTTCAGCCCTGATCTGCTGCACGGCTATGGGGCGGTGAAGTGTTCTTGTCACGATGTCACCGTTGGCGTCGCACTCGACTCCCTCCTGAAGGGCACCGGACTCGTCTACAGAGAGACGGCGAACCGCGTGGTGTTGAGCCCGCCGGTGGCTGCGCGCGCCACACCGGAGCGAGAGGACAAGCTGCAGGCGGGAACGCTCGTCGGGCACGTGCGCGCCGCCCCGGATGGACGGCCGATCGAGCGAGCACGAGTCCAAGTGTCTGGCCGCTTGGGAGAGGTGTGGACCGATGCCACGGGACTGTTCCGACTCACTCTCGCGCCCGGCCAGTACGACGTGATCGTCGAGGCGCTCGCGTATGCACCGCAACGATTGCGCAACATTCGTATTGGGCACGGCGACACGACTTCGGTGACCGTGAGGCTCGACCCGGCTCCAATCCAGCTCGACGAGCTTGTCGTGACACCGGGCACATACGGGATTCTGAAGCATGCGAGTGTGGCCACCGAGCAGACGTTGACCCGCGACTATGTGAACGCGCTGCCGCGCTTCGCTGATGACGTGTATCGTGCCGTCGACCGCCTTCCGGGGGTGACCACTTACGACATCACGGCGAAGATAGATGTTCGCGGAGCACCGAGCGATCAGTTGATGATGCGGCTGGACGGGCTCGAGCTGACTGAACCGTTCCATCTCAAGGACTGGGACGGTTCTCTCAGCATCATCGACCTGGCGTCTGTGAACGACATCCGGCTCATGACGGGCGGGTTCACGGCCGAATACGGAGACAAGATGGCGGGCGTGCTCGCCATGCACACCACGACGCCACCCCCGGATCGCACCAAGACCACGGTGGGCTTCAGCGTTATGAACCTGACGGGGACGAGTGAAGGTGGCTTCGCCGGGGGCAAGGGGACGTGGCTGGCGTCGGCGCGGTACGGCTTCCTGGGGCCGACCTTGAAGATCCTCGGCGAGGCTAACGGTGCGGAGCCGACATACTACGACGTGTTTGGCAAGCTGCAGTACCAGTTGGGCCTACATCACGTAATCTCGGCGCACTTGCTCCATGCGCGCGATGATTTCGCTGTGCTCGAGGAGGACGGGACCGACGTGCACAGTGAGTGGGGGTCCAGCTACGTCTGGATCAACTGGACCGCCGACTTCACGCCCACGCTTTCGGCACAGACGACGGCCTCGGCCGGCCGCCGGACGCGCCATCGAAGAGGTGTCGATTACGATTATGGCCCCCCGTCGCCCAGCACGCGGGTGGATGACCGTCGAGCGTTCGACTCTTACGAGATGAGGCAGAACTGGGGTCTCATGGTGTCGGACCGTGTGCTTGTGAGGTGGGGATTCGATCTTAGGCACGGGCTGGCAGACTACGAGTACCATCGCTGGTTCGAACAATGGGTGCCCAACACCACCGATCCGACCGCGCCGGGTTGGTCGAAACTGTCTGGCAGTTCCTCGATGCTGACGAGCCCGTCCGGGCAGCAAGTCGGCCTTTTCCAATCGAATCGGTTGAGGCCCATGGACCGATTCACGGTAGAGGTTGGCCTGCGGTACGATCACCAATCGTACGTCGGCGACAACACGCTGAGTCCTCGAGTGAATGCGGCGATCGATGTGGCGCCGCGGACGACACTGCGTGCGGCCTGGGGGTACTACCACCAATCGCACAGACTCGACGAACTGTACGTGGCCGACGGCGATGACCGATTCTATCCGTCGCAGCGGGCCGAACATCGCATCCTCGGGCTGGAACACAGACTGAAGAACGGCACGGCCTTCAGGGTCGAAGCCTATGAACGCAGGGTGTCCGATCCCCGACCGGAGTACCGGAGCCTGGTGGCGACTGTCGAAGCACTGTGGGAGGAGGGCTACGAGGATCGCGTGCGCCTCGAGCCGACCCGCGGCCTCGCGCGTGGGATCGAGGTGCTGGCGCGACGTAATGTCGGCCAGAGGCTCGCCTGGTCCGCCAGCTACGCGCTTGCACGGGCCGACGACGAGATCGACGGGGAATGGATTCCGCGCCCCCGGGATCAGAGACACACCGTACGGCTCGAGGCGGCGTATCGGCCAACGCCGTCGTGGTCGTTGAGCTGTGCATGGCAGTACCATTCCGGGTGGCCCGCCACGCTGGAAGAGTACGAAGTGATGACGACCGTCGATGGCTCTCCCTTCGCCAGTCGGACGTTCGGGCCGATTAACGGCGAGCGCCTTCCTCCGTACCATCGGCTCGACGTCAGGGCCTCCAAGCTGTTCCGAGTTGGCAACGGACAACTCGAGGCGTACCTCGACGTGTTCAACGCGTATAACCGGAAGAACGCCGAGGCGTTCGAATACACGGTCTGGGTTAACCAGGAAGGGCGTATGCGGGTTGAACGCGCTGTCAACCCGCTGCTGAGGGTCTTCCCGACTTTCGGAGTGCGATGGCAGTTCTGATGCCGTGGAAGACCTCATCCCGGAGAACTGTCGCGCACGTCGATTAGCCCTTTCGAGTCCGATCCCGAATGGCAATCAAAGATTTCATCACGTTCCCCAACGCCTGAGCGTGATCGGCCGTCCCGAATGTGTCGTGCAACTGCCTGTAAAGTCCGTACAGTTCGGCATAGACACCTGCGGCCGCCTTGCGCGGCTGAAACACTCTGCTCGGCAACTGGACCATCTTGCCCTGGGCGCTCTCGACGTTGCGGTAGGCACCGCCGACGACCGCGCCGAAGATCGCGGCGCCCAGCGCACAGGCTTGGGCCGAGTGGCTGATCTTCATGGGGCGATGGCACACGTCGGCATAGATTTGCATGACGAAGGGGTTCTTCTCCGCTATGCCGCCGCAGTTCACGACGTCCTCGACCGCGACGCCGTATTCGTCCAATCGGTTGATGATGGTCAGAGCGCCGAACGCGGTGGCCTCCACCAGCGCGCGGTAGACTTCCGGTGCGGATGTGCTGAGTGTTTGCCCCACGAGCAGACCCGTCAGTCTCGGATCCACCAGTATCGTACGGTTGCCGTTGTTCCAGTCCAGCGCCAGCAGCCCACTCGCGCCGGGCGGTATCTTCTCGGCAGCGCGCGACAGGTTGGTGTGAGGATCGCCGGTCGCCGTGTATCGTTGCGGCGTGAGTTGGCTCGCGAACCAATTGAAGATGTCGCCGACGGCCGACTGTCCCGCCTCCAGGCCGTACAGGCCCGGTATGATCGAACCGGGCACGATGCCGCAAAGCCCCGGGATGTCCTGGAGCGGCTCGTCCATAGGGGCGACCATCATGTCACAGGTGCTGGTGCCGATGATTTTGACCAGGGTCCCCGGCTTGATGCCGGCGCCCACGGCACCCATGTGGGCATCGAGCGCGCCAACGGCGACGGCGATGCCGGCGGGCAGACCGACTCGCTGGGCCACCTCCGGACTCAGTCCACCGGCCTTGCGATCCGCCGGGACCGCCGGGGTGGCGAAACGTTGCCTGAGCACGGACAGGTCGGGGTCCAGCGAGGCTAGAAAGTCTTCCGAAGGCAGACCACCCCAAGCCTCGTTGTACATCGCCTTGTGCCCGGCCGCGCAGATTCCGCGGACCCAAGTGTCAGGCGCGGTATTGCCGGTGATGAAAGCCGGAATGAAATCGGCCAGCTCGACCCAACTGTAGGCCGCCGCGAACACCTTCGGGGCGCGGCGTTTGCAGTGCAGGATCTTGGACCAGTACCACTCGCTGGAGTAGGCGCCGCCACACTTGGTCAGGTAGCGGTCCGGGTGGTCGGCGGCCTTGGCGGTGATCTCGGCCGCCTCGGCGTGTGCGGTGTGATCCTTCCACAACCAGGCGTGCGCGGCGAGCTCGTCGCGGAGCTCGGCGTGAAGGGCCAACGGGATCCCGTCGCGATCCACAGGGATCGGCGTCGATCCCGTCGTGTCGATACCGATACCGATCACATGCTCGGCCTTGAAGCCCCGCTTGTGTGTCGCGGCGGCGACCGCGCGCTTGACGGAAGCCGTGAAGCCGTCGAGGTAGTCCGCCGGGTTCTGGCGTGCCAGGTTCGGATCGTTTGGGCTGAGCAGAACGCCGGCCTCACCGCTCGCATAGTCGCTGACGTGGGCGGCGACTTCGGATCCGTCGGCAACGTCGACGACGAGAGCCCGAACGCTGTTCGTGCCAAAGTCGACGCCGATGGCGTACCCGTGAGGAGAAGCAGTCACGACTCGACCTCCCATTGCCTAGCGTACCGCTCGACCGCGGCCGGGTGGCGCCGTGTCGAATCCCGGTGCAGTATGATGCGGCCCAATCGCTGAGGGAGCCAGGGGAAGGATACCCGCGTGATCCAAGCGGTGATCTTCGATATGGACGGCCTGCTCGTCGACAGCGAGCCCGTGTGGTTCGCGGCGCGGCGCGAGCTGTTGGCGCGCTTCGGGAAGCGCTGGAGCGATTCCGACCAGGAGCGCCTGATGGGGGTGAGTACGTCCACCTGGGTCAGCTACGTCACCGAAAAGCTGGAGGGCGTCATGCCTGCCGACGAGGTGTTGCACACCGTCGTGGGCCTGATGTCTGCCGCCTACCAGAGAGGCGACGTACCCATCCTTCCCGGTGCGAGTGAGGCGTTGGAGCACTGTGTCGGCCGGTACCGTGTCGGACTCGCCTCCGGCTCGCCCAAGTTGCTGATCGACGCGGCGCTCACGGGGGCCGACTGGCATCGGTTCTTCGAGCAGGTCCTATCGAGTGATGAGTGTGCTCGTGGCAAGCCGGCGCCCGATGTCTATATCGAGATCATGAGGCGCCTGGACGTGAATCCCGAGGCGGCCGTCGTGGTGGAGGACTCGGCCGCCGGCGTCCTCGCCGGCAAGGCGACCGGGGCAAGGGTCGTCGCCGTCCCACGCGGCTTCGCTTCACCCGATGACCAGGCGTTCGATGCGGCTGACGCCCGGCTGGAATCGCTGCACGCGTTGCCGAGCGTCTTGGCGGAGCTATAGGTACAGGCGCCTCGCGACGGTCGAGCGCGGTCGCGACCAGCAGTAGCGCGGGTACCAGTCCTCCTTCTTCATCTTTGTTGTGCTCCTCATTGTGTCCGCATCGCACGGAGCCGGAACTTCCGCACGTACTCCACGTCCAGGTCGTCGCGCTGCAAGCCAAGAACGTAGTCATACCCGATGTCCAACACGCGAAGGCCTGTAGGCATGACAACTGTGCCCCGGAACGCGCCTCCGGCGGAGAAGACGCTCCACTCGGAGTGCGGATCTCGCGGCCGCGAGCATTCCCGGACCCAGACGTTCAGATCGCCGTCGACGTGGATGTCGGACGCATAGGCGGGGTATGTTCGCGGCGGGGGCGGAAGGTTGTCGAACAGGGCGCGCATCTGACGTCGCGAGGAGGCATCCGCAGCGGCCAGCACCGAATCCTCGAAAGCCTCGATGTCCGCCGGCTCGATTGTGATGGGTGTGGCCGTTTTCCTGATCACCTGGATCAGGCGACCTTCAACAGAGTAGACACGGATTTCATACGTTCCGTTGTCGCCAACGTAGAACCGGTCGCCGGCGGCGGCGAAAGCGGTTCCCTGGCCAAAGGGCCTCCGGCGCCGTTCTAGTTGTCCACGTGGGCCGGTCGGCGCGATGACCCACTCGGGTCCGGGAAACGAGCCCAGGAGGATCGCCGTTTTGCCGTCGGGCTCGAAGCGGAAGAGCGGGTATTGTGTGCGTTCCACCCGGATCGGCGGGTCGCCTCCCAAGCGGAACGTGCCCTGGGTAGCGAGGACGCATCCATCGGCGAAGACGCCGATGGGACGCGGGAAGGGGATCTGGGCACTCGGTTCCAGTCGCACCGAGCGTCCGAAGTGTCCCTCGGCATCGAAATACGACACGCGCTGGCTCCTGACGTCCACAGCGAGGACCGAGTCGGGTCCGTAGCGCGATAGCCATTCCAGGGACTGGAACTCCCCGGGACCGCCGCCCCGCCGTCCTGCTCTATGAAGCAGGCTCCCATCCCTGCCGTAGAACAGGAGCTCGAAGGACCCGGCATTGGCGAC
>JASFMO010000101.1:0-9014 GCA_050117535.1 Gemmatimonadales bacterium
AGTTCGAGCGAGCACTGGACGCGTATCGCGAGGCAGTCGAGAAAGGCGATCCAGCTCTAGAGGCCAAGGCGTGGTACAACCTCGGCAACGCGCTATACCGGCAGCAACAGTTGCCGGAAGCGTTGGAGGCGTACAAGCAAGCTTTGCGACGCGATCCCGGCGATGTGGATGCCAAGCACAACCTGGAATTGGTGCTGGAGCAGTTACAGCAACAACAGCAGCCGCAGCCACAGGATCAGGAAGAGCAACAGGACCAGCAGGAAGAGCAGCAGCAGCAAAGCCAGGGTGAGGAAGAGGATCAACGGCGGCAGCAGGATCAACAGGATCAACAGGATCAGTCCCAGGACGAAGAGCAGGGCCAGGAGCAGGGACAACCGGAGCGGGAACAGGAAGCGTCTGGCGAGGAACAGCCGCCACAGCCCCAGCCGGGGCAGATGAGCCGGGAAGAGGCGGAGCGATTGCTGCAGGCGATCAAGGAAGATCCCGACAAGATCTCTAGGAAGCGGATCCCGGTCGCCGAGCGTCGCAAGCCAAAGAAGGATTGGTGATGGGACGTCGAGTCAGGACCGTTGTGGGGTGTACGGTCGCGCTCATGGTGCTGGCTAGGGGGATGCCGCTGGCCGCGCAAGATGTCTCGGTGCGCGCCTACCTAGACAGAAGCGAGGTTGGACTCGATCAACTTTTTGTCCTGAATGTCGAAGTCAACGGCACACAGCAGGTCGACTCGGAGCCGGAGCTGCCCGATCTGAGCGAGTTCGCCACTTACCTGGGGAGCGGGACATCGACATCCATGCAGATGATCAATGGGCGGACCACGGTCTCGCTGACGCTGCAGTATCGCTTTCAGGCGGACAAAGAGGGGACGTTCGAGATCGGTCCGGTGGAAGTACAGGCTGGCGGCGAGACGTACCGCACCGATCGCCTGGCCCTGACGGTCACGGCGACGCCGCAGGCGCCGCGAACCGAAGCACCCGGCGAGGCAGGCCTCGACCTTCGGCCCGATGACCTGTTCGTCACCGCTGAAGTGAACCGGCGTAGCGTGTACGAGAACGAACCTGTGATCGTCGAGTACCGGATCTACACCCGTGTCAATGTCGACTCGTACAGCATCACTCGCTTGCCGGGCACGGTGGGCTTCTGGGTTGAGGAGTTGTCGGAGTCCGACGCGCCGCGGGCGGAGCGCGTGATCCGGGACGGCGTCGAGTACATCACCGCTCGGATTCGCAAGGTCGCGCTCTTCCCGACGGGCCCGGGCACGAGGACCGTCGAGCCGCTGGCTATCGAGGCGCAGGTGCGGGTGCGCCGGCGTCCGCGCGACCTGTTCGAGGACTTCTTTTCCGAGTCTCTGTTCGGTCGGCGGATCCCCGTCGGTCTCGCGTCCGAAGCGGTGGAAGTCGAAGTGCTCCCGCTGCCGGAGAACGGCAAGCCAACGGACTTCAGCGGTTTCGTGGGGCGGCTGAACGTCCGCGCTTCGCTCGATCGGACGGAGACGGAAGCCAACGAGGCGGTTACGCTGCGAGTCCGCATGCAAGCGGAAGGGAACGTCCGCGCCCTGCCCGAGCCGTCCATCGAGTTTCCCGCCGAGTTCGAGGTGTACCCCCCAGACGTTTCGGAGCGCGTCGACCGCGCCGGAGACCGGGTGGCGGGCACCAAGACGTTCGAATATGTGCTCATACCGCGAGCGCCGGGGTCGAAGACGATTCCGGCCATCGAGGTGAGCTACTTCGATACGAACCGGCGCGATTATGCGACTGCGGCTAGCGAGCCCATCGGCCTCGAGGTCACCGGCACGGCAGCAGACACCCCCGTCGTCGCCGGCCGACGGCTGGGCGTCGAACCGTTGCGCGAGGATATCCGATTCATTCACATCGCGACGCCGGCCTTCCGGCCGATCGGCGGTACGCTCTTTCGGCAGCCCGTCTTCTGGATCGTAGCGCTGCTGCCGCTTTTGACGCTGGGTGGCGCGCTCGGCTACCGCCGGCACCGCGACCACCTCGAGGGCGATGTCGCCTACGCGCGCCACCGTCGCGCCGGCCGGGTGGCCAAGAAGCGGTTGGGCCGCGCCCGCTCGCTCAAGTCCACAGACACACAGCGCGAGTTCTACGCCGAGGTCGACCGGGCGCTCGAGGGCTTTCTCGCCGACAAGTTGAACCTCGCTGAGGCCGGCCTGATTGTGGAGGAAGCGCGGGCGCGACTTGCGGCGCGCGGTGTGTCGGGTGGAGTGGCGAACGAGTACTTCGCGTGCCTGGAGGTGTGTGACCGGCAACGGTTCGCTCCAGCGGAGTCCTCTCTGGAAGAGATGAGCGCCTTCCTCGAGCGGACGGCTGAGGCGATGACCCGGCTGAATGAGGAGCTGTCGCGGTGATGCGGAGAAACCGCTTCGGGTTGATGGTCTTACTGGCAATGGTGTTCGCGCTGGAGGCGCGCGCACAAGAGGGTTTCTTCGAGGACGGAAATCGGCTGTACCAGCAGGGAGACTATCAGGCGGCGCTCGACAACTACCAGCGGATCCTCGATTCGGGGCTCGAGAGCGGCGCGCTGCACTACAACATCGGCAACGCGTATTTCAAGCTCGGCCGGCTGGGCGAGGCGATGCTGCACTACGAGCGCGCGCGCCGTCTGATTCCAAGCGACGAGGATGTGCGCGCGAATCTGGAGTTGGCCCGCTCGCTGACGGTCGACGAGGTGACGCCCTTACCGCGGTTCTGGCTGTTCCGCGCGATCGACTGGTGGGTCAGGCTGCTGCCACGCGGTTGGCTGGCTCTGCTGGTCGGCGCAGGCTACCTGGTGGCGATAGCGGGTCTGGTCGTGGCGGTCTTGAAGCGCGGAGCCGCGGCGGCGCGTTGGGGGCGGTCGGTCGCCAGCGGTGCGGCCGTCGTCACGCTGATCTTCGGCATCAACCTGGCCGTGCTGGAGCTTGGGATCGGCCAGCCTCAGGAAGCGATCATCTTGGCCGATGAGGTCCCGGTCCAGAGCGCTCCCAGCGCGGACCGGGCGCTCCAGGTGTTCACGATCCACGAGGGGACGAAGGTGCGGATCGACCAACGATCCGAGGAGTGGATCGAGATCGTGCTGGAGGACGGGAAGGTGGGGTGGGTGCGAAGCGAGGTCCTGGAAGTCATCTAGTACACGGCTTCCGTGATACCGACGGCCTGTCGCTCGTAGTCGATAGCCGGTGGCCCCTTCGCAAGGCTTCTTCAAGCAGCAAAGCTTAGTTACCGAGTGGCCCTTCGGCCGGCCGCAGGGGCGTGCGGGGCAGGCCTCGGGCGCGTGTCGCGGTGCACCGGAGCAGGGCGGTACGAGCGAGTTGCGCGGGATGGCCTGTCGCCTATATATTGCATTGCAATATATGGCATCGGCGTATAGGAGGCCGCCTTGTTTAGCTCGCAACTCAAGAAGGGCAGCGTCGAACTCCTCGTCCTCTCCATCCTCGACGACCAACCGCGACACGGCTACGAGATCGGTAAGCTGATCGAGACCCGCTCGGGACACCGATTGCGGTTCCGTATTTCCTCGCTCTATCCGATCCTCTGCCGCATGGAGAAGAAGGGTTGGATCACGGGGCGCTGGGTCGAGAAATCGGGTCAGCGGCGTCGGCGTTACTACAGCCTGACCGAGAAGGGGCAACAGGCCCTGACCAGCGAGCAGGAGACGTGGGTGGAGTTCGCGGCGGCCGTCAACCAAGTCTTGGGTTTGAGCCATGCGTGATTGGAAACGATTTGTCAGGGAGCGGCTCGCGCTGCCGGAGATGAAGCGCGGGGGCGACGAGTACATCGTTGAAGAAATCGCCGGACAGCTCGAGGACCTCTATCTGGAGGCGGTAGGGCGGGGCGCGGACCCGGAAGCGGCTGAGGCCTACGCCGTCGAGAGTTTCGGCGACTGGCAAGTCCTGGCACGTGACCTCGCCGCGGCTGGGAACGCCGAGACCGTCTCGCGAGCCGAGCGTTGGTTGGACAAGACCGAGTCTCGCGCTCGGGCGCGCGGGGGCCGGTGGGCCTGGCTGGCGGACGCCCAGCGTGACGTGCGCTTCTCGCTGCGGACGCTCCGCAAGAGCCCGGGTTTCACGGCGATCGCGCTGTTGACGCTGGGACTGGGGATCGGGGCCGTGACGACGATCTTCAGCCTGGTGAACGGCATGCTGCTGAGCCCACTGCGCTACGCCGAGTCGGAAGATCTCGTCTACATGTGGGAGAAGCTGGCGTCGTTCGAGAACGCCATGGTCACGTACCCCAACTTCCTCGATTGGCGTCAACGCAACCGGGTCTTCGAGGACCTCGCCGCCTTCAACGACGGCAGCATCAACCTGACCGGGACGGGAGATCCGACCGAGCTGGACATGGTGCGCGTGTCAGCCTCGATGTTCCCGATTTTGCGGGCGCAGCCGATGCTGGGCCGCAGCTTCGCCGAGGAAGAAGACAAGCTGGGCGCGCCGCCGGTGGTGATCCTGACGTATGGATTCTGGCAGGACCGCCTGGGCGGAGACGCCGATGTGATCGGTCGAACGCTGATGCTCGACGATTTCGCCTACGAGGTCGTGGGCGTGATGCCGAGAGGTTTTGTGTTCCCGCCCATGGGCGCCGCCGCCGACATCTACGTGCCCATCGAGCAGTTCGCTCAGAACTGGATCGAGAACCGAGGAAATCACCCCGGTATCGCGGTGATCGGACGGCTCAAGCCTGGCGTATCGCTCGCGCAATCGCGCGAGGACATGGAACGGGTGGCGCTCGAGCTCGAGGCAGAATATCCGGACACCAACGAGGGCAGTCGCGTGCACGTCGCGTCGCTGCAGGAGCGAATGACGCGCAGTATCCGTGAACCCATGCTGCTGCTGCTGCTGGCCGTGGGGCTTTTGCTCCTGATCGCATGCACCAACGTGGCCAATCTGGTGCTGGCGCGGGGCATAGCCCGACAGCGCGAGATCGCGATCCGCACCAGTATGGGAGCGGCCGGCCTGCGCATCGTGCGTTTGTTATTGACCGAGAGCCTGACGCTCTGGTTGCTGGGCGGTGCGCTGGGCATCGTCATCGCAAAAGCGGCGATCGGATCTGTGGTCTCGCTGCGGGGCGATCAGATCTCGCCGCTCTATCAGGTCGGCATCGATCTGCGCGTCGTGCTGGTCACTTTGCTGCTGGCGCTGCTAAGCGGTCTGCTGTTTGGCTTGACGCCGGCCCTTCGCACGATGCGTCCCGATCTGGTCGAGTATCTCAAAGAGGGGAGCCGCTCGTCCGGGGGGGTGGGGCGGAATCGACTGCGCAGTGCTTTGGTGGTGGCCGAGGTCAGCCTGGCCGTGGCCCTGCTGGTTGCGGCGGGCCTCACGGCCCGGAGCTTCGTCAAGATGACGGACGAGAGCTCGGGGATCGATCCGCGGAACGTGCTGTCGGTGGAGATCAACTTGCCGGCGGCTCGCTATCCGGATGGCAACCAGCGGCTCGTCTTTTACCAGGAGCTTTTGGATCGGGTGCGTGCTCTGCCCGGCGTGCAGACGGCGGCGACGAGTTATGTGTTGCCAATGGCCCCGGGCGGCTGGCAGACCGCGTTCCACGTCGAGGGCGAGCCGCCGGAAGAGGGATCCGTGTACACGTTTGCCGAGGTGAGCTCGGTATCGACCGACTACTTCCGGGCCATGGGGATCCCGATGTTGCAGGGGCGCGAGTTCACGCGAAGCGACGGGCCGCAAGCGCCGCCGGTGGTCGTTGTGGACGAGTTGCTGGCACAGCGTCACTGGCCGAATGAGAATCCCATCGGCAGACGCCTGAAGTTCGGCAACTACGACTCGGAAAACCCGTGGATGGAAGTCATCGGAGTGGCGGGGCACGTGAAAGTGAACGGCGTGATCCAGGATGCGCTTCCGCAGTTCTACATCCCGCATTGGCAAGACAACGATCGTGGCTACTACCTCGTGGCCAAGTCAGCCGGCGATCCGACGCAACTGGCCGAACCGATCCGTCAGACAGTACTGGCCATCGATCCGGCGCAGCCGATCGCCTCGGTGAACACGATGACGGAGTACGTCCGAGCCAGTACCAGGGACGGGAAGTTCTTGGCGCTGCTCCTCGGCATCTTCGCGGCAGCGGCGCTGCTGCTCGCCGCGGTCGGTATCTACGGCGTCATGTCGCAGGCGACGGCCGAGCGTCGGCACGAGATCGGAGTGAGGCTGGCCATAGGGGCCACCGGTCACGAGGTACTGGCCATGGTGTTGCGCCAGGGAATGGTCCGCGTTGCCATCGGTGTGGTGGTCGGTCTATTGCTGGCGGCTGTACTGGGCCGGCTGATGGCGGGCAGTCTGTTCGGCATTTCGCCCTGGGATCCGGCCACGTTTCTGCTGGCGCCACTCTTCCTTGGCGGCGTCGCTCTGGCGGCCAGCCTGTTGCCGGCGCGGCGCGCGATGTCCGTCGACCCGGTGCGGGCGCTGCACGTGGAGTAGAGGACGTTCCGCGCGAATAGAGAGCGACCCGCTTAGCCGGGGTGGCGAGGGTCGTTCAAGAAGGCGAAACTTGCGGGTTAGTCGTGGCGTACGGTCGTTAACCCCGACCGATCTCCACCCGTAAGCCCAGTTTCGCCATGAAGAGAAAACGAAGGTTCCTGTTCGTTGCCGTCCCCGGGCTCGCGCTGACTACACTGATCGCCCTGATTATCGTCTTCCTCGCCGAATCCGGTGACGGCGAGGTTCCGCTCCCGCCGCTCGCGCCGATCAGCGAGGAACAGCGAGCGGGGCTCTTGACTTACCTGGATGAGCGCGGCCTTCCACCCGCCGACTACTTGCTCGCGAAATTCGAGGACTACGACGTCGTCCTGTTGGGTGAGTTGCACCGCATTCGCCACGATCCGCTCTTTGTCCAGAACCTCATCCCGCGTCTATATGACAGGGGCATTCGAGTTTTGGGCTTCGAGTTCGTATACACCGAGGACCAGTCGGATGTCGACCGCCTGCTGTCCGGCGAAGCGTACGACGAAGAGCTGGCTATCGACATTCTGCGGCGACCAGGTGGGATCTGGCCCTTCCAAGAGTATCTCGACGTATTCAAGGCCGTCTGGCGGTTGAACTCCAACCTGCCGCCGGAGGCCGAGCCCTTCCGCCTGGCGGGCCTCGGCCCGCGGGTCGATTTCGAGAAGCTGCGGTTCGGCACCGACGAGGAGCGTAGCGAGCAGCGGCGCCGACTGAGCTCGGGCGATTCGGTTTACGCGGCCGTGATCGAGCGCGAGTCTCTCGAGCGGGATGAAAAGATGCTGGTCTATCTGGGAAGACATCACGCCTTCTCTCGTTTCGAGCAGCCCAACCTGAACGGCGATTACGAGTTCATCGGCTCATTCTCTCAGCGGCGGACCGGTCAACGATTACGAGCGAAGTATCCCGGTCGCGTCGTGACCGTCATGCTGCACGCTCCCTTCTGGTCGCCGTCGTATTGGACCTGGATCCTGCCGTTCGGCGGTGTGATCGATCAGGTGTACGCCGAACATCGCTCGCCGGTCGGGTTCGATGTCGAGGGTTCGCCGTTCGCAGAAGCCAGCGACTCGCTGTCGATGTACGCACTCGGACACGGTCAGATCACCTTGTCGGATTTCTGCGATGGCTACATCGTTATCGACTCGATCGCGAGCTACCGTGGCGCGACCACGGTCCCTGAGTGGTTCGAAGGGATGTCGTTCTCCGAGTTCAAGCGGCAGTTGCCGAGGGATCTGCCCTTTTTCGTCGTGCACCCGCGGATCTTCCTCTGGATACTGAATGAGGATGCCAGCGGGATGACGAATCGGTTCAAGGCTCTAGCACGTCAGTTGGCAGCATCGCAGAGCGTCGGCGGCGTCAGCGAGTGAAGATCCTTCCGACCGTGCGTAATATCGTGGTCCTGCTGGTCCTACTGACCACTGGGATTCTGGGCCTCGTCGATGCGCAGGAGAGCGCTGGCTATGCGACGACGCGGGCGCAAGGCGTCGCTACGGTGATGCAGGCGGCTTACTCTTTCTTGGGTTTGCTGGGCTTCTTCGCCGTTGTGCTCAGGGCACGCTTGGCCGTGTGGGTGCTGACGCTGTGGGCGATCACAGCCAGCGCTACGGCGGGGCTGGCATCGGTCGTTTGGGGCGACGCGGGCCTGGGTTCGGGCTTGGTTGCGGCCGGTGGAGCGGGAGTGTTCACCGGATTGATCGTGTGGGCGGGAGCCCGGGCGGTTGCGCCGGTCGACACTGACTGAACACGGGAACGGCAAGAGTAGAAGTGGAGTGTGCTGGTGCCGCGAAAATCCATACGTGTGCTGAAAACCTTGGTCGTTGCTAGCGTGTCCTTCCGGGCTAGACGATGACCCGGATGTGTGGGTTGCTGTGCCGCGCGGCTCGTGCAGCGGTGATCCTATCAGCCATCCTGGGTACCCTGGCGCCGAATCTCGCGCGAGCCCAGGTGCGCGACACGCTACCGTCCGACACGACCATCGTAGAGCAAGACGAAGGTAGCTCGTTCGTTCCCTTGCCCGTCGTCTTCTACCAACCCGAGACGGGCTTCGGCTTCGGAGCGAGCGGCGTTTATCTGTTCCAGCTTGGCCGGCCAGCGGACTCTGCCGAACACCGGCTCCCCTCGGTCGTCTCGGCCATAGGGATCTACACGACGAAGAGCCAGATCATCGCGGCGGTGCAGACCGAGCTGTATCCGGCGAGCGGTCGATACCGCTACATCGGCGAAGTTTCCTATTCGAAGTTCCCGACCAAGCTTTGGGGAGTTGGGAACGATACGCCGGACGAGTTGGAGGAAGACTACACGCCGGTTTCCTTCAATCTGATGCTCGAGGCGCAGCGTCGCTTGCGACGTGGCTGGTACGCTGGGATCACAGCTCAGTTCGCCTATCGCGAGCTCAAGGAGGTCGCGGAGGACGGCCTGCTCGAAGGCGGGTTGATCCCCGGCAGCGAGGACGGTCGGATCATAGGTGCGGGGCTGCTGCTGCTGAGAGATACGCGCGAGAGCACATGGTACCCGCGAGCATCCAGCTTTCACCAGATCCGCGCCATGTTGTACGACCCCGCGATCGGCA
>JASFMO010000102.1:0-8950 GCA_050117535.1 Gemmatimonadales bacterium
CCGGCCAGCCAAGCGTATTGAACGGCCACAGCCAGGATGAGAACCAGGTGTCGAGCACATCCGGGTCCTGCTCGATCTGCTCGCTGCCGCAGTCCTTGCAGGCGGCCGGGTCGTCGCGTCTGACCAGGACCGCACCGCAGGAGCCGCAATACCAGACCGGGATCCGGTGGCCCCACCACAGCTGACGCGAGATACACCAATCCCGCACGTTCTCGAGCCAGTGCTGGTACACACCGCCCCAATGCTCCGGCGTGAAGCGCACATCGCCCTTGCGATACGCATCCAGCGCCGGCTCGGCGAGCGGCTTCATCCGCACGAACCACTGGTCCGAGACCCGCGGCTCGACCGGCGTGTGACAGCGATAGCAGTGGCCCACCGAGTGAAAATGCGACTCGACCTTCTCCAGCAGCCCGCGCTCTTTTAGCTCTTCGACCACCGCCTCGCGGCCGTCGAACCGATCCTTGCCGCGGAAACGTTCCGGCACCGCATCGCCGAGCGTGGCGTCTTCGTTGAAGATGTCGACTTGCGCGAGGCCGTGGCGCCGCCCGATCTCGAAGTCGTTGGGATCGTGCGCCGGCGTCACCTTGACGAGACCCGTCCCGAACTCCGGATCGACGAATTCGTCCGCGATCACGGGGATCTCTCGCTCGGCCAATGGCAACCGCACCGTCTTGCCGACCAAGTGCTGGTGGCGGTGGTCCTCCGGGTGGACCGCTACGGCGGTATCGCCAAGCATCGTCTCCGGGCGCGTCGTGGCTACGACGACGTAACTCGATTCGTCCCCAACGATCGGGTAACGTTGATAGTACAACGCGCCCTCGAGATCTTCGTGTTCGACCTCCTCGTTCGCCAGCGCCGTCGCACAGCGCGGGCACCAGTTCACGATGTAATTGCCGCGATAGACCAAACCCTTCTCGTACAGGCGGACGAACACTTCGCGCACGGCTCGGCTGGGGCCGGGATCGAGCGTGAAGCAGGTGCGCTGCCAATCGGCGGAACTACCGATCGCCTTCAATTGGTCGAGGATCGTGCCGCCCGTCTCGCGGACCCACTGCCAGACACGCTCGACGAAAGCCTCGCGACCCAGATCCCAGCGGCTCTTTCCCTCTGCCGCCAAACGCCGCTCTACGACGTTCTGGGTCGCGATCCCGGCGTGGTCCGTCCCGGGCACCCAGAGGGCTTTTCTGCCCTGCATACGACGCCAGCGGATCAGCACATCCTGGATCGTGTTGTTGAGACCGTGACCCATGTGTAGCTCGGCGGTCACATTGGGCGGTGGCATGACGATGACGTAAGGCTCGCGCTCGCTGTGAGGGTCGGCCCCGAAATAGCCGCGCTCGAACCAACGCGAGTAGCAGGCTTCCTCGAACGACCGTGGGTCGAATCGGGTCTCCAGCCCACCGTTTCTTGCCTGTCCCGTCTCCATCAAATCGCCACTTTCCTCTGCCAGCTACAGAACCAAGCCCAACGCATGCCCGGCACCGCCAGGATGCTCGCCTCCTGCCTTCGCATGGTGAGCCTCTAACTTATCTTGAAAGGTCGGTGTTGCAATCGGTGCAGGCGCGCTAGGAGTTGCCCGAGGAAGTGGTATCGCGGCGGGCCTTCTCCCGTTCGCGGATTGCCTTGACGCGAGCCTCGAACGACTCGTCGACGTCCGCTTGGCCGGCCTGACGCTGGATCGCGTCATATTCCCGCAGCATGTCCTGCGTCTCGCGCGTGGGCCCGATGTAGAAGGGCAGCGGCAGTGATATCGGCCCCAAGTGTATCTGCCCCGGCGTGACGCCCCACTTGTTGCCTTCTTCGCCGACCGTCCAGTCCATCGCTTCCGCCTGTCGGATCGCCTCCGCCGCCACGCTGTCGTCGTAGGCTCCCAGCATGGCATAAAGGCGTTCTTCCAAGCGCGCTACCCGCTCCTCTGGCGTCAAGTCTCGGCGGGGCGCCAGAGGCACGATGATCCACAGCCGCCAGTCCCCGATGCGTGGACGAAGACGCTCCGCCGCCGACAGTATCGGCTCGCCCTCACTCTCGACGACGACGGGCGCCACGACCTCCGGCTCGGGTTCGGGCTCGGGCACCGGTTCCGGCTCCGGGCGCGGGGTCTCCGTTACCCGGACATCCACCGCTCGCATCCCCTCCGGCTGGACGCGAACCGGGCGCCACGGCGGGTACAGGTCCAACGGACCCACGTAGCGGACCATCAGCGGCGATAGGACGATGACGAGAATATGTAGAAGGACAGAGACGATGACTCCCGTGGACATCGCCTGCCGGTAGCGTCGATGGCGCTCGCGGGTCACGGACAGGGTGCGGCGCTCGCGCCCTGCGTCGGTCGAGTCCGTCTCGTCGGATGGCGCGTCCGGCGTCCTCAGAAGCGTAACGAAGATCACGTTAGCTGATACTCCAGTCGCACCAACCGGTTCCGATCACAATACTCTGGCTACACGCTGCGCCGCTTCGCGAAGGCGCTCGGCGGGCACCGTCAGCGCCACCCGGAAGAAACCCTCACCGCCCTGCCCCATGCCGGTGCCGGGAAAGAGAACAACTCCCGACTCTTTGAGGATCCGACGGGCGAAATCCACCGAGGACCCGCCGTCCGGGATGGGAATCCAGAGGTAGAGCGTGGCCTGCGGCGAGTCGACCTCGAATCCCGCATCGCGGAACGCTTCCACGGCGGCGTCGCGCCGCTCTTGGAAGATGGCCACAGTCTTCGGCACGAACTCGGACCAGGCCTTCAAGCTGGCGACGCCCGCCGCCTGCACGGCCAGGAACACGCCCGTGTCGTAGTACACCTTGACCTTGGCCAGCGCCTGGATGGTCTCCTTGTGGCCGGCCACCCAGCCGATGCGCCAGCCCGTCATGTTGAAGGTCTTCGACAACGAGTGAAATTCGACCGCCACCTCCTTGGCGCCCTCAAACTGCAAGACACTGGGCGGACGGTATCCGTTATAGGCGATCTCCGAGTAGGCGTTGTCGTAGACCATGAGGAGATCGTTCTCGCGGCAGAAATTCAGAGCGTCCGTCAGATACTCCTCCGTGGCAATACCTCCCGTCGGGTTGTTCGGGTAATTGAGATAGAGCAGCTTGGCCCGCGCCAGCTTGTCTTTCGGCACCTCGGACCAGTCGAGCCTGTAGCCGTTCTCGCGCCGTAGCGGCACCTGGATGACATCTGCGCCCAGCATGTGCGCGCCGCCGAAGTAGGGGTAGTAGCCCGGATCGGGAACGATGGCCCCATCACCCGGATCGAGGTAGACGAGCGGGAGATGGGCGATCCCCTCCTTCGTGCCGATTAACGGGAGCACCTCCTCGAATCCATCGATCTCGATCCCGAAACGCTCCTTCATCCACTCGGAAATCGCGACCCGGAACTCGGGTAGGCCGCGCTGGAATGGATAGCGACTGTATTTCTCCACCGTCACGGCCTCCTGAATGGCCGCGATTGTCTGCGGCGGCGGCATCTGATCGGCATCACCGGCGCCCAGATCGATCACATCGACGCCTTTCTCGATGAGCTCCGCCTTTATCTTCGGTACATCCGCCAATGCGTAAGGAGGAAGTGATGAGAACTGTCCCGAAAACTCTGGCATGTTTCGTATCCCTCGCTCGTCCGACGCGGTGAATTGTATGGCAACTCGCATGCCGCGACCCGGCAGGGGCCGTGGCCGGCCGCTCGCTCCCGAAACCCGAAAGCTATCGGCTAAGCGCTTCTCGGGCTAGTCAGGTCTTCAGATGTTTCTTCTTGGCGGCCGGGAACAGCACGTTGTTGAGGATCAGGCGATAGCCCGGCGAATGGGGGTAGAGATCCAGATCCGTGGGTGGGTCGCCGATCACGTGCTGGGGATCCTCCGGATCGTGTCCTCCAAGAAAGGTCCAGGTCCCCTTCGCATAGTTGCCGTGTATGTATTTGACCCATGGTGCCCCCGGCTCTTCGGCCAGCACGGTCACGGAAGGCTTGAGCCGGGTTCGCCTGAAGCTAGTGGTCAGGCCGTAGAAATCGGGGATAACCCGCTCGTGATTTTGCGTTAGCATGCTGGCCACCGGATCGATCTTGGCGCTGAAGTCGAACAACTGAAAGGTGCCGAGCGGCTGGCGCATCGGCGTATTCACCAGATGGCCATCGATATCGCTGAACGCCGAGAGCGACGGATTGCTGAACAGCTCGGCGTCCTCGAAGGCGAGGGTGCGGCCCCACTTCAACCGGACCTGCGCATCGGGATCGATCCCGTCTCCATCCGCGTAGGCGGCCGCGATATCGACGCCCAAGGCGGCGAGCGCCAGATCGATCGTCTCGGTCGCCGTGCACATGGCGAACATGAAGCCACCGCCCTCGACATACTCGCGAATCTTCTCCGCCACGGCCTTCTTCAAGGCCGGCGCGTCGGGGAAGCCGTGCGACGCCGCCACACGACGGTCGCGAAACACCGCCTCTTGCAGCCATGCCGAACCCGCATAGGTCAGATAGAACTTCGAGAACTGGCCCGTGAAGTCCTCGTGATGCAGATGCAACCAGTCGTACCGAAGCAGTCCGTCGGCCAGCACCTCCGGATCCCAAACCTTCTCGTACTCGATGCCGGCATAGGTCAGCGCCAAAGTCACCGCGTCGTCCCACGGGCGGGCGCTGGGCGGCGTGTACACGGCGATACGTGGGGCTTTCTCCAGAATCACCGACTCCATGTTCGATGACTCAATCTCAGCGCGGATAGCCACGAGACCTGCGCGGCTCAAAGGTTCGACCGTGACCCCGCGAAGCGCCGCCTCACGACGTACAGGATCCGAGTCGGGGAGCAGGAACGAGCCCGCGCGGTAGTTCAGTAGCCACTCGACCTGATCGCCGCGCTGCAATGTCCAGTACGCCAGGCCATACGACCGCAGGTGGTTGGCCTGAGCACCATCCATCGGCAGAACCAAGTACTGGGCGTTCCCCGGGCTGACTATACCCAGGCAAGCCACCAGTGAGATGACGAGGCGCCGGCTCACGAGCTGGGTACCTCTTGCTTCAACTCGGCCAGGCGACGCCGACCCAGCGGCGTCAATGCGCTATCCGGATAGTCGAGGATCAGCGTCTCGAGCAGCTCGATCGCCGCTGTTTGCCGGTCGACGGCCGCCAGCGCTTCCGCCAATCGGATCAGCGCCACAGGCGCCTCCCCTGAATCGGGATAGAGGTGCGGGATCGTGCTTAACACCTCCTCCGCAGCCTCGACGTCGCCGGCGACTAGCGCCAGGTCGCCGGCCCAGAGGAGCAGCGCCGGCCGGGCCGCCGAGGCTGGCGACCTCTCCAGGCCGTCCAGCAGCCGCCGAAGGGCCTCTCCTTGGCGTCCTTCGGCCGCCGCCCGGTGTGCCGTCGCCAGCGCCTCCAATTCCCGCAAGTTCGCGGCGCGCAGGAACCCGAGGACTCTCAGCACTTCTCCCCGTCTTTCCCCGGTCATCACGGCCGCTGCGACCTCGAGCTCGGCTCGCGCCGCGTCATAGCGACCCGCGTAGAGAGCCAAGAAGCCTCGGCTTGACGACAACCGCGCCAGCGTGGCCGCGTCCAGACCGGCTGCGGGAACGCGTTCCAGGATCGCGCTGGCCTCGTCCAACCGGCCCCCTCGTACGTGCTCGTCGCTCACCGCCAACGCGAGGATCGGAAACTCCGGTCGCCCCGAATAGTGGCGCTCGTAGGCGTCCAAGGCGCGCACAGCCGCGTCCAGCTCGCCGCGCGCCGCCAGCAACCGAATCCGCTCGCCGGACGCCCAACCGTGGGCCGGAGTGCCGACGTCGCCGTCGTCGAGCAAGCCGTCCAGGATCCGCAGGGCCGACGTCGTATCACCCGCCGTCAAATCGTTCTGCACAATCTGCCGCGCCAGGTCCCAGCGCGCCGTCTCGTCGGGCACTTCGCGCAGCAATTGCCGATAGGCCCAAGCGACCAGCGCAGGCTGCGCCCGGCTTGCGGCCACCTGCGCGAAATCGTTGATGAACGCCTGACGCTCGCGCGGCTCGAGATCTACGACTAGCGACTCGGCCCGCCGCTGCGCCTCCTCGGCGGCCCCCGCGTAGAGCGCGGCGATGGCAGCCAGCTTCAGCTCCTGTGGCTCCCCACGGCTGTCTGGAATTCGCTGCAGCAGCGCCTCGGCAGCCCGGCTGGCCTCGACGGGGCCCATCGCCCGCAGCTTGAAGTTGATGAAGTCCCAACCCAGGTTCGGCGACGAGCGAATCACGATCACCCACTGTTCTGCGGCCTCGGACCAGCGCTCCTGATCTTGATAGAGGTTGGCCAGCTCCACTGCCATGGCGATGGGGCGCTCGCTCGTTCGCGCCCCCTCACGTAGGACCTGTTCCGCCTCGGCCACCGCGCCCAAGCGGCGCAGCGCCGCGGCGTACTCTCGGTAGGCCGAATCCGATTTCGGCGCGGACTCCAGCCACCGCCGCCCCGCTTCGCGCAGCCCATCCCGATCACCCAACTCAGCCAGGACCCGCAGCTCGACCTGACGAAGCAGTCCCGATTCGGGGTCCCTGGCGACGGCTCGCGACGCGATCGGGATGACTCTGTCCAGTTGGCCCAGTCGACGGCTGACACGCTCGTAGGCTAGGATCGCCCCTGGATGTGCGGGAACGCGCCGAAGCATATCCTCGAGCGCCATGGCGGCTGCGGTCAACTCGCCCGACCGCTCCAGAGCCTCGATGCGGCGGAGCTCGAGCCGTAGCTCGGCGCTCCCTTCGTTCTGCGCCGACGCGCTGCCGGACGCCGCGAGGAGAAGCGCTACGAGGATGGCCGCCCTAGCTACCGCCACCGGTACCCCGACGGTTGAGGCGATCAAAGTACTCGAGTATGAGCCGCCGGAAGGCGGGTGGGTACCCGCGGAGGGCCTCCTCGCCCGGTAGTGGGTATTCGGTTCCGCGTAGGACAGACTCCGGTAGATCGCCGGGCCGCAAGACCTCTACACCCTCTGGCCGCTCGGCCCGCCGCTCATTGTCAAACTCATCCCTCTCCAAAGTCCGACCGGCGTCGAGCAATCGCTGGAAGAGCCGCGTCTGCCGCTCGACGAGCTGCTCGTTCAAGCGCCCGCGCTCCAGCTCGCGCGCCAGGTCCTCCGCCTCACGACCGAGGGCATCCAGCTGGCCAAGCACCTGGCCCCGGGGTCCAAGTGACTGATTCAACCGCTCGAGTTCCTGGGCAACTTCGCGCTGTCGCTGCGCCAGCTCGCGCAGACGTTGCATGATCAGAGCGCCCATGTCCGCCGGGTTGATTCCCCCGGACTGGGCGTTGAGCTGTCCCTGCTGCTCTGCGAGCTGGGCGAGTTGTTCGAGAGCTTCTTGGAGCCCGGTGCCCGACTGCGCGACAGAGGCGGCGTCCGCCGACAACATCAGCCGATACGCCAGCTCGTTGAGCGCCTCGCTGACCTGCCCGCCCAGGCGAGCGTCACCCCGGTTGTTCCTCGTTCCGTCTCCCATCTGCTCCAGCAGTTCTTCCATCCTCTCACTGATGTTGCCGGAGGCATTCAACAAGGCCGGATCGACCAGTAGTGTCTCGCGGGCCGTGCCCTCGAGTCGCTCGGTCATCTGGTCGATTCCCCGTTTCAGCGCCACTTCCTCAGACCGGACCTCGCTGTTCTCGCCGGGGTCGGGCGACCCCATGCGCCGGTTCAGAGCCTCCTGGCGCTGCGCCAACTCGAGCGCCTCGGTCGTGGCGCGCTCCAGCGCCTCGACGACTTGCCGGCGCCACTGCTGCTGCATCGCCTCGCGTCCTTGCTGCAGCGCCCCTGCCGCCTGCAGCATTTGCGAGGCCGCGTCGCGCGCCGCCTGGTCGGCCTGCCTCCGCTGACGCATCGCCCGCGCGGCCTGCCGGTCCGACCGCGACGCGCCTCCCGCCGCCTGCCTGGCCGACTGCGTTTGCTCGGAAGCCCGAGCTTCGCCGGCCCTCTCCAGCTCCTCGGCAAAGCGGGCGAGTCTCTCCGCCAAGCTATCCGCTTCGGCGGACAGCTCCATCGCTTGCCGTTCAAGAGGAGGTCGCAGCGAATCGGCCGCCGGTTCGTCCGCGTCTTCGACGCTGCCCGCCCATTCGTCGTGGGCTCCGGCCAACTCCTCAGCCTCGGTCTCCAGCGCCTGGAACTCGGCCTCGAGCGCCGCGCGCCGCAGCAGCTCCAAGCTCTGTTCGACCCGTTGGCGAAAGTCAGCGCTCCCTTCCGCCAGCTGGCGGATCGCCTCCTGAAGCTGTTGCGAATCGAGATCGACCATCGCCTCGCGCAGCTTCTCGATCAGTGCTTCGAGCTCGGGGGTTAGGACACGCTCGTACAGCGACTCCAGCTCGCGCAGTCGCTCGAGTACGCTCGTGTCGTTCAAGCCCGCCCGCTCGATGCTCTCCTGTAGATCGCGGAGCGATTGCTCGATACTCTCGGCGTCCTCGAGTAGCTGTCCCGACTCCTCCAGCGCTCTGCGGGCGGCCTCGGTGTCACGGAACTCGACGCCGCTCTCGCCGCGACCAACGCGCCGTTCGGGACCGGCGCTTTGTCGCGTCTGTGTCGAACGTTCTAGAGCTCGTGTGGCCTCCTCATGCTCCCTCGCCCTTTCCGCCAGCTGCTCGGTACTGCTCACCAGATCCTTCGCGTCGGCCACGGTCCGTTCGCGCACTTCATCCAGTGCCGGGAGGCGCAGCGCGTACTCACGGCTACGACTCACTTGCGGCCGAGGCGCGTTGTCCCGAACGCGAACGAAGTATCGAAGCGTATCACCCGGCAGGAAGCCGCGCCCCCGCGCATCGATGAGCGGGGTCAGGCTGGCTCGCGGCGCGCTGTCCGCTAACGCGATCGGCTCTACCGCGTCCGGCCCCCGCTCGCCCCAGGCCGAGACACGCCAGCTGACGAGCTCGGCGCCAGCCAGGCCGTAATCGTCGCCCGCCTCCACGACCAGCTGTTGCGTCATCCGCGGGCTGAAGACCGTATCGACACCAGGGAAGACGATCGATACCCGGGGCGCG
>JASFMO010000103.1:0-8950 GCA_050117535.1 Gemmatimonadales bacterium
GTGGGGATCAGATCGGCCAGATACAGGGCCGATTCCCCGTCCGATTCGATCCAGATCGACTGGTGTCCCGGCGTGTGACCGGGCGTGGGGAACAGCCCGATTCCGGGGACCACCTCGGCGGGTCCATCCGCCGGCTCGAACAGTCCCGCCTCATCGACCGGGACAAAATTGCGCTTCAGGTAGCTGGCCCGGACCCGCTCGTTCTGGAGGTTGGCAAACTCCCATTCCGCCCGCTGGACCCAGTGGCGCACGCCCGGGAAGGCGGGCAGGATCGCCCCATCCGGCTGTCCCACGGTGTCCCCCCCGGCGTGGTCGAAGTGCAGGTGCGTGTTGATCACCAGCGTCACGTCCGACGGCTGAAAGCCGGCGTCCCGGATCGCATCCTCCAAGGCCGTGGGCTGGCCCGCATTCTCCAGACCGTAGATGTCGCGGAACTTCTCGTCGTCCTTGTTTCCGGCTCCGGTGTCGATCAGCACCAGTTCGTCACCGGTCTCCACCAGCAACGGCCGCATGGCCAGCGGGATACGGTTGCGCTCGTCGGGCGCCAGCTTCTTCTCCCACAATGGCTTCGGGACCACGCCGAACATGGCTCCGCCGTCGAGGCGCTGGAGGCCGGCATCCAGGGCATGAAGTCGGAACCTGCCCAGCTGTCGTGTCGTTGCTCTTCCCATCCTGCGTTCACGTCTTCTTTGCTGCCGCCGGCTTTCGAACCCGGCGCTTGGGCTTCTTCTTGACCTTCGCCTTGGCCGCCTTCTTCGCTTTGGCTGTCTTCTTCGCCTTGCCGTCGCCGCTTCCGTCGTCGGGAAACTCGCCCCGCAGGAAGGCCTGCAGGCAACCCCAGTTCGCGACCCCCTCGTCGCCCAGCCGGTTCAGGAAGCGGACGAAGATTTCGGCCGTCGCCCGGGCGTCGGAGCCGGCGCGGTGCCAGCGTTCCGGCGTGATCGCGTAGTAGTCGGCCAGCGCGTGCAGGTTCCGCCGCGGCAGTTCGGGATGCAACCGCCTGGCCATGCGCAGCGTGCACAGGCGCTCGCCGCCCAACCGGCCGCCGCGGCAACGCTCAAACTCCGACTGCAAGAGGCGCCAGTCGAAGCTGACGTTGTGCGCGACGAACACGGCCCCCTCCAGCGTTTCGCGCACCACATCGGCGATCTCGCCGAACGTCGGCGCATCGGCGACCATCGCGTCGGTGATGTCGGTCAGCCGGGTTACCGACGGCGGGATCGAGCGCTGCGGGTTGATCAACGACTCGTATGTGTCGACGATCTTGCCCCCGCACACCTGAACCGCCGCGAACTCGGTCAGCCGGTCACCCCGAGCCGGCGAACCCCCGGTCGCCTCGACGTCGACCACGACGTAGTCCAGGTCGGCCAATCGGTACCCGGCGCAGCCATCGCTGCCGTCGCGCAGCAGCCAGCGCTCGTGATCGGCCTCGAACCGGGGATCGCCCGCCAACACCTCGCGCACCAGGCAGCTGGCGAGGCCCGACGGGCCGTAGCGCATGCCGAAGATCTCCTCGGCGACGACCGGCGCCCGTGCCGGACCGGACGTCAGAAAGGTGACCGCGCGCTGCCGAAGTTGCGGAAGATCGTCCCAGTGAACCCCTAAGGCACCATTCATAGACAGCCCTATCTTGCAGACCGGACCGCAGCTTCGGTCGGATCTGGCCGCATCGAGCGTTTCCTTCCGGGCGCGGTCAAGCGGAAGCTGTCGGGGTCAACACCGGCACCGGACGCCGCTCCGGCGGCTGGGTAAGCCATCGTGGTACGACGCGGCTGGGGGCGACATTGCGACAGCAAGATAGGGATCGAGTCAGGCGGGCGCAAACGGCCAAGCGCGTGGTTTATCGACGTCTGTGCGGTGGGTTAGGGGGTCGGACCTTGACGGTCGAGCGAGCGGGCGCTAATATATAGATGGTCGATATATAGAATATCAATGTAACGAGCCTCGATATTACACCACCGCCTCGGAGGTCACCGTGCCGCCGCCTAGCGTCGAGCCCCAGAACCTCGCCAAAAGCTGCAACGAGGCGCTCATCCTCGCTTGCCTCGAGCGCGGACCCCGACACGGCTATCAGATCGCCCTCGACATCGAGCAGCGCGCCGGCCCGACCTTCCGCTTCAACCACGGCACGCTCTACCCCATCCTCCACAAGCTCGAACAGGAGGGTCTGATCAAAGGGTCCTGGTCTCGCGGCGAGCCACCCCGCCGCCGCAAAAGCTACGAATTGACCGCCAAGGGACGGCGTTACGCCCAAGAGCAACGCGAGGCCTGGCGCCTCTTCATCCAGCAATTCCTCAGCGCAGTGGAGGTGGACGAATCATGACCGACTTCGCTGACGTTCTGCTGCCGCTTAGTGCCCGACTGCCGCTGCCGCAGCCGGCTCGGTCCCGCGTCCTGCTCGAGATCGCGGCCGACATCGAGGCCATGTACAGACACTACCGCGCCACCGGTCTGTCCGAGGCCGAGGCCCGCTCGAAAGCCGTCGAAACCTTCGACCTCTCCGACCAGGCACTGGCCGACCTGGTCCAGGTTCACACCTCCGCGTTTCGCAAGCTGCTCGACCGGTTGTCCGCCCAAGCCCAGTCGCGCTGGGAGCGGACACTGCTAGTCCTGGTCGCCGTCGCCGTGGGCTTCGCCGCGCTGCAGCTCTACCTCAGCGGACCGGTCCTCGCCGACGCCGGCTGGCTGGTCTGGCCGCCGCTGCTCTGCGCCGCCGCCGGCCTGCTGCTCGGCCTGGCCAAGTCCTATCAGATGTTCGTCAGACAAGACCCGCAACCCGCTCGCCTGCGGCGTGGGGTCGATGCGGTTGCGGTCCTGGCGATCGCGCAGTGCCTGCTGGGTTTCCTCGGCACCTACATCGGCCTGTACATCGCGGCGTGGCGGATCGTCGGCGACGCCCGAAACGCCTTCGTTTACCTGTTCCATTGGCTGCTGAGTGGCGCGGCCTTGCTCTCCGTCAGTCTGTCGGGAGCGCTGCTCACGGCCATGATCTGGTTCGCGCTGGCGAAACGCGCCGCCGTCGTCGCGGACGCCGAAGCCATGCAACTCCTCGCCACCGCGCGAGCCGCCAGATCGGGCGACAGGGCACGAGCCACGCCCGATCGCTAATGCGAAAGGAGAATGACCATGGGACAACTCATCCAACAATCCGGACACGCGGGTGTGCTGATCGTGATCCTGGGCCTGGTCATCGCCGGGCTGGTGATTCGCCGGGCTGTGCAACTGTCACGACGCGCGTTCACGCCCGGGCCGGCCTGGGACGCCTCTCTCAACTCGATACTTTTCTGGGGGGCGTTCGCCGCCGTGCTGGGGTTTCTCGGTCAGTGTCTGGGCATCTACAACGCGATGACGGAGATCAGTCGGGCGACGGAGATCTCCCCTGTCGTCACCGCGATAGGCTTTTACATCTCCTTCACATCAACGCTGCTGGGCCTGGCGGTGCTGCTGATCTCGGCGCTTTGCTGGTACGCCCTGCGCTTCTGGTCGCACCGAGTCCAGCAATCGCCAGCGGTGTGAATCGTCGAACCGAGCGCCCGCGAGCGCTGGCTGTAGCGAGGGCCGGTCAGTCGCTCTCAGCCAGCGCCGTCGCCAGCCGAATGTAGTCTTTGACCGCCAGGGCATCGGGCCGAATCGCTGGGTCGATGCCCTGGGCCCGCAGCAGCGCCTCCGCCTCGTCCTGGGACAGCGAGTATTCCGGCGCTTGACGCAGCACCTTCTGCAACTGCTTGCGTCGGCGGCTGAACGCCGCCCGCGTCAGGCATCGCAGCGACTCCTCACGATCCGGCGTGAGCGCCGGCGGCTGGTGGGGGACGATGCGCACCGCCATCGAATCGACGTCCGGCCGAGGCCGGAACGCTTGGCGCGAGACCGGGAACAGCGCCTCGACGTCGGCCACCGACTGAACCCCGACGGTCAGGGCGCCGAAGCTCTTGACGCCCGGCCGCGCCACCAGGCGGTCGGCCACCTCGCGCTGAACCGTGAGCACGATCAATCGGGGCCGCGGGCGCGCCTCGAGCAGGTGAAAGATCAGCGGGCTGGTGATCCCATACGGGATGTTCCCGATGACTTTGACCTCCTCATCGATGCCGAGCTCCGCCGGCGTAAGCTCCAGTGCGTCGGCGTGGGTGACCTGGACGTCCGGGCGCTCGCCGTACTCTTCGCCCAACCGCGCCGCGAGAGCGTCATCCAACTCGATCAACCGCAGGTGAGCCACGTGGTCCACCAGGTGGGCGGTGAGCGCCCCGGTGCCGGGGCCGATCTCGACCACGCGATCGCCCGACCCGGGTTCCAACGCGGCAACGATCTTCTTCTGCAAGTTGGGATCGATGAGGAAGTGCTGGCTGAGCGCCTTCTTGGCCCGGTGCTCGTGCGGCGTCTCCACGCTAGCCTCTTTGCCCTTCAGTTGCGAGCCGGCGTCGGAGCCGGGGGACCGCTCGCTCCGGTCGACCCGGCACTCGCATGGCCGGCCAGCCGCCAGCGCCAAGCGCTATCGACCTAGCGTCGTGGTCACCGGATCGGAGCCGGGTCGCCGAAACCAACTCCGTTACGCGGCCCCCCGGCTCCTCCCGGCCCTGTTCGAGGCGCCCGAGAGACAGGCGTGGAGCGGGTCGCCGCATCAAAGCTGGTGTTGGGAGCCCGCGGTCACACCGGCAGGTATAAGGGTGTAAGACATCTCGGAACTGGACCCGTGCGGCGGTCCGGAGTAAGGCGGGGAGCGGGTCGTCCGAGCGAAGCTGGTTTTGCGACCCCGCGGTCACGGCGCCGCCGTGAGCGCGGGGGAGGCCGAAGCGAGACGACCCGCTTCCCGCCGACCAAAACGACCCGCTCCCCGCCATCCCAAGCTCGCCGCTCCTCCCCCGCCGTCCCATGTACCGAAGCTATTACGCCCTCAGAACGAACGCCGTCTGGTCGTCAGGCGCGTGCCCACCGTGCTTGCCGCGCGCCTCGAACATGGCGTCGATGATCTCGGCCGCCGAGTCGTTCCTATGGCGGCTCACCGCGTCGACGACGGTCGCCTCGGTGGTCCGCAAGGCCGGGTTGGTCAGACCGTCGGTGAACAGACACAGCGTGTCACCGGGTTCCCAAGCGATCAGCGCTTCCCCATACGATCCGTATTGCGCGATCCCCAACGGGGGGCTGGTCGCCGCCAGTCGCTCGGGGGCCTTGTCCCCATGTACCCGGAAGGCATGCGCGTGACCGGCGTTGGCGTAGCTGAGCCGCTCGCGCGCCGGATCGATGATGCCGTAGAACACGGTCATGAACATCTCCGTGCTCTCCAGCTTCTGGATCAGCGCGCGATGGATGGCGCGCAGCAGGTCGCCGGGTGAGACCGTCTCGCGGGCATAGATGCCCGTTACGCTCATCGACAACGCCATGATCAGCGAAGCGCTGAAACCATGCGACGTGACGTCGCCCAGCATCGCGCCGATCTTCCCGTCTGCCAGCTCGAACAACTGGTAGAAATCCCCCCCCACCGGCCGCGCCGGCACGCAGCGCGCCGCCACATCCGCCAGATCTCTGAACTCGCTCAGATCCGGCAGCAGTTTCATCTGCAGTTTGTGAGCCAGCTCCAGCTCGCCGATCAACCGCTCGCGCGAGAGGATCTCCTCGAACAGTCTCAGGTTCTCGATCGCGCTGCCGATCTGTCGCGCCAGCGTCTTGAGCAGCCGCGTCTCGCCGACATGGGAGACCACGGCACCCGATCGGCGACCGATCAGGTTCAGCACGCCCACCGTCCGACTGCCACCCGTGGGACTCGAGTAGCTGACCGGCACCGACACCCACGGCTCGGGTTTCGGGCCCAGCCGCTCGGTCAGGCCGGCGGGCAGGTCGCGCGTCTCGTCCAAGCGCACCGTGCGGTTCTCACGGAACGCCAGCGCCGAGACCGACACGCCCGAGTCTACGGGCACCCGACCGACGGCGAAGCGTGCCGGTCCCTCCGAGGCGGCAAGGACCAGCTCTTCGGTTTGCGCGTCGTAGATCCAGAGCGAGGCCCGATCGGCTCCGGTCACCCGAACCACGCCTTTGAGGATCTGGCTGGCCGCATCTTCCAACTTCGTCACGGCGCCCAGCGTTTCGGTGATGCTGTGCAGCAGCTCGATCTCCTCCTGGCGCTCCGCCAAGTCGCGTTTGCTCTCCGCTAGCTGCACCTCGTGCCAGACCGCCTCATCCAACAGATCGCGAGCGAATTCGGCCCAGTGACCGTCAACCGACTCATCCCCGTCGCGCAGTTCGACCGCGTAGCGAATGCCCGGCGTCCGCAGCCAGTGCAGCCGTCCGGTGGGATGCTGGGTGCCCTCGTCGACGGGCGCCACGTGCTCCAGAGCGCCCTCGACGTTCTCGCTCCAGAGATGCAGATCGACGCCGGAACCGCGGCGGATCCGCTCGACCAGTCCAGCCAGCGGGTGGGGGTCTTCGCTGTCGACGGCCCGCTCGTCTTCAACCTTCACTTCCTCCCAATCGCTGTACAGCGCCACGGTGACCGAGTTGCCCCTCTCGTTGAACGTCACCGCGTCCGCCAAGCGCTTGAGCAGAAAGACGCCGCGGCCGCCGGACCCCTCCAGCGCGCGGGAATCGGTCGGGTCGGGAACGTCTTTCGGGTCGAAGCCGGGGCCCTCATCGGTCACCTGCACTTTGACCTTCCATGCGTCGACGCTGGCCCGGATGCGGACTCGCTTGCTGCGGTCGCCCTGATTGCCGTTGAGGATGGCGTTCGACAGCGCCTCGCTGACCGCGATCCGCAAATTGACCAGCGTCTTCTGGCCGAAGCTCCGGTACTCGCGGCAGCGATCGGCGAGCAGCTTGACCACGTGCTCGATGACCGAGACGTCGCTGGGCAACTCCAGCCGGATCTCGTTGGACACGTAGCGGTCCAGTTCGCCCGGCTTGCTTCCCGGCAGGCGACCGACGGCGGTCAGTTTCTCGCTCAACAACTCGGGCGTGACCGGGCGCATCAGGCATTCGCGACACCCATGCTTGAAGGCCGCGACGATGGCGGCGACGTCGGCGACCCGGGAACCGCATAACGCCCAGAGGGTCGAGCGTGGGAACAGCTGGCCCAGGGATTCCCACTGCTCGATCTGGGGTTTCAGAGCCAGGTCGGTGATGACCAGCGAGGGACGGGCGTCAGCGTGGGCTTCCAGATGGTCGAGCGACGAGACGACGCGGGCGCACAGGCCGACGCCTTCGATCGCCTGCGTCAGCTCGGTCGCGACCTCGTGCTGTTGTGTGACAACGAGGGCGGATCGCCGACCTTCCTCGCGCCCTGCCATGATAGAACTAGAAGCCTTCGAGCGCCTGGTCCCGGGAGTCGGCGATGTGGAACAGCGTATCCAGCTTGGTCAGCTCGAAGAGCGTCCGCAAATCTTCGTTCAGGTTCGACAGCCGCATCTCACCGCCCCGCTCGCGGATCTTCTTCGACAGGCTCACCAGCACCCCGAGACCCGACGAGTCGATGTACGCCGTGTCCTTGAAGTCGATGAGGAACTTGCGCGCGCCCGTGCTCAACAGTCTCAACACGTCATCCTTCAGCTCCTGCCGGTTCCCCACGATCAACTGCCCGGTGACCTCGACGATCGTCACATCGTCATGACGAGTAACCTCGAAGTTCATCTGCCCTCCATGATCGGTGACTCCCAGAATCTCTACAAGCCGCGCACTCGCGATCAACCCCCCGACGCCATGAGCGCCGTGACATGGGCGACGCACTCGATGCTCTCCGGGTCGGCGCCCCGCGAAAGGTCGTTGTAGGGCCGGGCCAGGCCGTGCAAGATTGGCCCGATCGCGGTGGCCCCGGCAAGGCGTTCGACCAGCTTGTAGGCGATGTTTCCTGCCCCCAGATCGGGGAAGATTAGCACGTTCGCGTGCCCGGCGACAGGACTATCCGGCGCCTTCTGCTGCGCCACGTGCCGGATCAGCGCCGCGTCGGCTTGCAGCTCGCCGTCGGCGGCCACATCCGGATAGATCTCGCGGAAGCGCTCGTGCGCCACCCGCATCTTCTCGACCGATGGGTCGGCGGCGCTGCCGCGCGTCGAGAAGGAGAGAAACGCGATCCTCGGTTCGTCGCCGATGATGGCGCGGCGCATCCGGGCCGATTGAGCCGCGATCTCGACCAGCTGATCGGCATCCGGATCGGGAACGACCCCGGCATCAGCGAACGTCAACACCTCATGCTCGGGAGTTCCGCGAAACGATGGCACGACCATATAGAAGGCGCCGCTCACCACGCGCGCGTCGGGGGCCTTACCAACGGTCCTGAGCGCGGCGCGAATCACATCCGCGGTGGCGTGGGTCGCGCCGGCGACCGCGCCATCGGCGTCACCCGCGCGCACCATGAGGCCGGCGAAGTAGAGCGGGTCGGCGGCCGTCCGGCGGGCGGCCTCGGCGTCGACGCTCTCGGCGCCGCGTATCTGGCGATACAGCTCCGCGTAACGCTCCAGCTCCGGGTCATCGGTCGGGCAGCGCGCCGCCAACTCCCATTCGCTCGCGCCATCGACCGCACCGTCGGGCACCAGGAGAATCGGATCGAGATCTCCCGACCGTTGCAGGCGCCGCGCCGCCTCGCGTACCCTCGCGTCGTGCCCCTCGGCCAAAACCACTCGCTTGCCCGCCCCGGCGACGCGGTCCGCCAGCTTGCAGAGAAACGCCATCAGCCTAGGCCGTTCGAGTCCCGAGTCGCTGAAACGGCTTCATCGACGTGACTCCCGTCTCGGCTTCTCCGTGGCGGTGGTCGGAGCCGGTGGACCGCTCGCTCCGGTCGACCCGGCACTCGAGTCGGTCGCTGGCTGCGAGCGCTACGCGCAGCCCACTTACCGTTTTGGCCAATCGATCGGAGCCGGGTCGCTAAAACAGACTCCGCTCCGCGGTCCACCGGCGCCTCCCCACTGTGGGTGAGAGTAGGCCGAGGGCGGCGGGGAGCGGGTCGTCGGAGCGGAGCTGGTTTTGGGACCCC
>JASFMO010000104.1:0-8842 GCA_050117535.1 Gemmatimonadales bacterium
ATGGCAAACATTTGACCGCAACTACGCGCTTTTCGGAGCCAAGCGAGTCGACTGGGCGGCGCTATACCGAGTCTACAGACCGATGGTCACCGCGGAGACGACGGACGACGAGTTGTTCGAGATCATGTCGAACATGTTGGAGCACTTGAACGACAATCACGTGCGCCTGGTCGGCGGTGGGCGGCGGTATCGGTCCGGTATTCTCAACGAGCTCGACGGTGCCGGTTACGCGGAAGAGGAGATGGCGGACTTCTCCATCGGCCTCGTGCAGTCCAAGTACCTCGTGAGCGAGCTCGAGGCGCGGGGCCGTCTGCGGTACGCGTGGCTGCCCGACTCGGTCGGCTACCTCCGCATACGCGGGTTCGGTGGACGAGCCGAGACCGCCGAGGCAATCGACGAGATCGTGACCGAGTTTCGGGACGCGAAGGCAGTCGTCATCGATCTCAGGGCGACGCCGGGCGGCGACGACCAGGTGGGGAAGGCCATCGCCAACCGCTTTGCTGATCGGAAACGCCTCTACATGAAGACGTACGAGCGCAACGGCCCGGAGCACGACGATTTCGCGCCGGCGAGGTACTTCTATGTCGAGCCGCAGGGACCGGTACAGTTCACGGGGACGCTGGTCGTGCTGACGAATCGCTGGGGGATCAGCGCCGCCGAGAATTTCGCCCTCGCCATGCGGGTGCTGCCGCACGCCACACTGATCGGCGATTTCACCTCCGGAGTCTTCGCCGACGTCTACGGCGACCGGCTGCCCAACGGCTGGCAGTTCGGCGTCTCGTTCAAGCTGTTCGTCGACCCGACGGGCTTTTGTTGGGAGGGGATCGGCGTGCCGATGGACCTGCGCATCACCAACGCGCCGGAGGATATCGCGGCGGGGCGCGACAGGGTGTTGGAGTTTGCCCTCGATTTCATCGAGCGCGCCGAACCTTCGCCTAGGGACGTGTCGAACAGCGTTGTGGACATCCGCGAGTCTTGGACTGCGCTCTTGGAGCGCGAGCTCGAGGCCGATGATCCGGTTGCGGCGACGGCTAGAGCGCAATCGCTTCGGCAGGCGGACCCGGACGGTTACTACCTCGACGAAGAAGAGTTGCTCGCTTTGGCCGGGCGCTTGGTAGTGGACGGCCAGACCGGGGCCGCGGTTCGCGTTCTCGAGGCCGCCGCGGACGGGTTCGGTGATTCCTACCGGGCCTGGCAAGCCCTGGGCGAAGCCCATGTGGGGTCGGGCGATCTGGAGAAAGCGCGCGATGCGTTCTCGAGGTCGTTGGAGCGAAACCGGCGGAGCTATCCGTGGGAGAGGCAAGCGGCCGAGGTCGCCGAGGCTGTAGTCGCCGGCCAGAAGGTGCTGGTGCCAGAGCTGGAGGCGGCGGCCTCTGATGACGCCTTCGCGACTGTCCTTCGCGACTTCGAGCGCGACCCGGATGCCTACTTCTTCACCGAGACCGCCGTGAACGCGCTCGGCTACCAGTTACTTGGCTCGGGGCTGACCGAGCGAGCCATCGAGGTCTTTCTCATCAACACGAGACAGTTCCCGCGTTCCGCCAACGTCTGGGACAGCCTCGGCGACGGCTATCGGGCCGCCGGGGAGATTGACCAGGCCATCGCGAGTTATCGTCGAGCGCTCGAGATCGATCCGAACTTCGACGCCTCCAGGCGCAACCTGGCACAGTTGCAGCAGGAACGGCAGTGAGCCAGGGCGCCGAATCTGTCCACCATCGACAGGACGAAACATGAGCCGTTCAGAACCGATCGATCCTCGCGTCGACATCGGTCACGTGCACTTGAAGGTGGCGGACCTCGAGCGAGCGGTGGCTTTCTATTCCGGCGTATTGGGGTTCGAGGTAAAGCAGCGGCTGGGAGACTCGGCTGCCTTTCTGAGCGCCGGCGGCTACCATCATCATATTGGGCTCAATACGTGGGAAAGCGCTGGGGGAGCACCGCCGCCGCCGGGCACGACTGGCCTGTATCACGTCGCCATTCGATATCCCGATCGCGACGCCCTGGCTGATGCCTTGCGCCGGCTCGTGGCGGCAGGGATCGCGCTGGAGGGTGCGGCGGACCACGGCGTCAGCGAAGCGCTCTATCTCCGAGATCCCGATGGCAACGGGGTCGAACTCTATCGCGATCGGCCGTCTGGCGAGTGGCCACGCGCGCCGGATGGGCGGTTGCAGATGTTCACGCGCCCGCTGGACCTCGACGCTCTGCTGGCCGATTGACATCCAACCGTTCACCCGGGTGGGTCCTCTATGTACTCGATGCACCGTGCTGTAGTCGCACTCTTCGTCCTCATCGCCGCCATATCGGTAACGCCGTTGGACAGCGCGGCTCAGAATGCGCGGATTAGAGAGGAGAAGCGCGTCATCACCACGTACCCGTTCTCCGAGCCCAACCCCATTCCCATCCTGACTCGGGATCCGCGCCTGTATCCCTATCACTCGTTCGAGGGATACGCGCACGACGGTGTGCCGCGCGAGTGGACGGTGGTCCATCTCGAGAACGACTACATCGAGGTGTTCGTGCTGCCGGAAGTGGGCGGTAAGGTCTGGGGTGCCGTGGTCAAGGAAACGGGACACGAGTTCATCTACCGCAACGAGGTGATGAAATTCCGCAACATCGCGTTGCGCGGCCCGTGGACGTCGGGCGGCATCGAGTTCAACTTCGGGGTAATCGGTCACACGCCGGCCACGGCCACGCCGGTGGATTACGCGTTGCGCGAGAATCCGGACGGCAGCGTAAGCGCGTTCGTCGGCACCCTAGACCTGCCGTCCCGCACGCACTGGCGCGTCGAGATTCGATTGCCGGCCGACCGGGCCTACTTCGAGACGAACGTGCTCTGGTACAACCCAACGCCGCTCGAGCAGCCCTACTACAACTGGATGACCGCAGCGGCGTTCGCCCGCGAGGATCTCGAGGTATCGATGCCCGGGAACGCCTACCTCGAGCACTCGGGCGCTCGGCGGTCCTGGCCGTACGACGCGGCCGGGCGTTACCTGCCGCTCTATCCGAACAACCGGTTCGGGAGTCACAAGTCGTATCATGTCGTCGGCGAGCTGAACGAGTTCTTCGGTGGGTACTACTCCGATGCGGACTACGGGTTCGGGCACTGGGCGCGGCACGAGGAGATGCCCGGTCAGAAGCTCTGGCTCTGGGCGTTGTCGCGTGAGGGCGGTGTGTGGGAAGAACTGCTGACCGACACGGACGGTCAGTACGTCGAGTTTCAAGCCGGACGCCAGTTCGTCCAGTACGCGCCGGGCGCTTCGGATAACCCGATCACGCAGGCGGGATTCGACCCGGTATCCGCCAGCCGTTGGAGCGAGACTTGGTTCCCCGTCGAGGGGATCGGCGGCCTGACCGACGCGTCGCGCGACGGCGCCATGTCCGTGCGTTCCGAGAACGGCCGCGTGACGCTCGGCGTCAACGCGTTTGGAAATCTGACCGATACGTTGATCGTGTCAGCGAATGGCCGCGTCATCGCATCGCGGCCTGTCGCCTTCAGGGCGCTGGTACCGTTCGAAGCGGTCATCGAAGTGCCGGCGGACACCGATTTTCGGGTCCAACTACCGGTGCTTGACTTGGACTACACCTCGGATCGCAGCGATCGACTTTTGTCCCGACCCTTCACCACCGACACAACGGCTTGGCGACAAATCCCTGAGGTCGACCGCTGGGTCTTCGAGGGCCGAGAACTGGCCAAAGGCCGGCGGCTCGCCGCCGCGCGGGAATTGTTCGAGGCGGCGATCGCCCGCGAGCCCTGGCACCGGGGGGCTTTGCTGGGACTGGCCGACCTGTCGTATCGGAGCGGGAGCAATGAGGACGGCCTCGAACATGTGAACCGGGTCTTGCAGCTGGATGCGTACGATGCCGAGGCCAACTTCATCGCCGGAAACCTGTACCGCGCCCTGCAGCGCACGGCGGATGCCCGCGATGCGTTCGGTTGGGCGGCGCGTTCGATGGGCTACCGGTCGGCCGCCTACACGCAGTTGGCCGAATTGATGCTTCGCGAAAGCCGGTGGGAGGAAGCCGGCCGCTATGCGCGTCTCGCCGTCGACTCCGATCGGTACAACGTTCCCGCCTGGCAGGCGTTGGCCATCGCCGGCCGTATGAACGGCGGCGAGCAGGGCGGGGAGCAGGCGGAGACCGCGGTGCGGCGGCTGCTGGAGATCGATCCGCTCCACCACTTCGTGTCAGCGGAAGCCTACCTGGACGGGCCGACGCCCGAGTCCGCTAAGACGTTGACGGGTGCGTTGCGCAGCGAATTTCCGGATCAGACGATTCTCGAGCTGGCGGTCGACTACGTGAATCGAGGGCTGCGTGAGGACGCGGCGGCCGTACTAAGGCTATCAGAGGTCCAGACCCCGCTCATTCACGCGTGGCGCGCCTGGCTGGAGGACGACCGGTCGCTGCTGGCCGAGGCGGGCGATCCAGCGTTCGTCTTCCCCTTCCGACGTGAGACGATTCCGGTACTGGAATGGGCCAAACGCCAGAACGACGACTGGGTGTGGACGTACCTGCTCGCGTTGAATCTCTGGGGGCGGGATCGTGAGGAGGAAGCGGCGCCCCTGCTCGAGGCGCTGGGCGATACCCCGGACTTCGCGCCGCTCTACGTCGCGCGGGCACACCTGCTGCAGCAGACCGCACAGAGAGATCCCGGGGAGGACCTTAGACGAGCGATGGCCTTGGCGCCGGACGACCGGATCGTGCTCATCGAGCTCATCCGGCACGAGCAGGCCCGGGTTCGCTGGTCGGAAGCGCTAGAGTTGTCGGAGCGAGGGCGCCGGTCGTTCCCGGGAGACTTCAATCTGGATCTTCTGCTTGCACGGGCGCTAATCAATACGGGTCGCGCTCTGGAGGCCACAGAGGTACTGGCCAATACGCGTGTGCTGCCGTCAGAGAATTCCCGCGAGAGCCACAGACTCTATGAGCAAGCCCACACGCTGGCCGCGCTCGCGGCGATCGATGCCGAGCGATACGGCGAGGCGAGACGTCACTTAGCCAGCGCGCTGGAGTGGCCGGAACATCTCGGGCAAGGTCGACCGTACGAACCGGAAGAGCGACTCGTGCGCTACCTGCTGGGCCGGGTCGAGCAGGCACTGGGTGATTCGGCTCAGGCGCGTCGCGAGTTCGTCGCGGTCACCGACGCCACAGATGATCTGCAAAGTGATGTACACAGACGGGACATTCCAGCGCTTCCGTCGCTATATGCTCTAGGTCGGACGGCCGAGTTGCGCGCCATTGCGGCCGACCTGGCGAGTGACACCGAGGCCGCCCGCTTTGCCGGCGAAATGGCGCATGCGCTAGCCGACGGACCCAATGATCTTGGCGCCGTGGCCAGAGGGCTCACCGTCAAGTACCCGGATCTGTTCAGCGACCTGGACGGCCGAATTCTGCTGCGGGCGCTTTCGTTCTAGGAGGCGATGGCATGCGATCTAGCGATCACAATCTGATTCTCGTCACGGTTCTGTTGGTGGTCTCATGTGCCGAGCCCTCGTCGGAGCTGCGGGAGCCGTTCCGCGCGCCGGCGATCTCCAATACGATCGACGGCGTCGTCTTCGAGGCGGGCGACTGGGAGCCTTATCTGCCGGCGGGCGCGGAGGGTCGGTCGTGGGGCAACCACCGCGCCGTGGTGGAGGTCGAGGCGACCGACAGCGCCGACGCGGTGCTCGTCACGATCCCGTGGCGCCGTCATGACCCCGACCCCGCTGAGAAGGCCATCGTCGTCGTCGATGCCTCCACGGGCGAACCGGTTCGGAACGCGCTGGCGGTTCGCGTCGAGAGCTTATCGGGCGACGTGATCTTTCAGCCCAACCCGAATTCAACTCTCTACCACGTGTATTACATGCCCTGGAGTTCTACCGGGGGATACTATCCGCGAGTCACGTATCTGGCTGAGATCTTCGAGCCGGACCCAGGGTGGGCCCGCTCTGTTCGATCCGCGCGCGCCGTGGATCTCCCGCGGGCTCGAACGACCCGAATTCAGTCGGTCAACGAGTTTCACAGCTTCTTCCCCATGGAGGTGATCGCCAGCGACGGCGAGACGGCCGAATTCCTGTCGAGGACGCCCGACGGATGGGCGCTGATCGCCGAGCACCGCGACTATCCGGTTCGCATGCGTTGGTACATTCCCCAGCACTGGGTCGATCGGACCGACACGGGTGTGCTCCGGAGCCGCGCGCTACGAGACGAATCGTTCACCTTCCAAGTCGTAGCGGTGGCGGGTGGCAGACCGCTGAATGAGTTGCGCGTCGATTTCGAGGGGTTCCCGGCGGCGTGGCGCGAGAGTCTGACCTGCTTCAATTGCGGCGGCATCGACGAAAAAGGCGAGCGGTTCGAGAAGAAGGTGTCGGTCCCGGCCGGCGCCGTACAGCCGCTCTGGATCGGCCTTCGGGTGCCGGCCGAACAGCGCCCGGGTATGTACGAGGGTGAGGTCACCGTTTCGGCGTCGGACCGCGGCAGCAAGACGATCAGAGTTGCCCTCGAAGTTCAGGACGGCCGCGCTCGGAACTCGGGTTTCGACGACCCCGAGCTGCAGACACGGCTTGCCTGGCTGAATTCGACGGCCGGCTCGGAGCCCGATCTCATCATCGAGCCCTTCGGGCCGGTGCACATCGATGGGCACTCGCTGTCGATCCTTGGGGCTCCCCGAGAACATCTTCAGCTACTTCACACCCGAGCTCACGTATCTGGGCGACGAACCGGATGCGTTGCTGGCTCGCCCCCTGGCGCTGAACGTCATGATCGCCGGAGAGCCGGCGACCTTCCAGACTGGCGTGTACGAGGTTCAGCAAGAAACGCGTGGGCGAGCGGTCTGGACCGCAAGAAGCCGGTCAGAACGACTGTCGATGCGGGTCGACGGCGCGCTGGAATACGATGGGATGCTGGACTACCGCATCACTCTCGTCGCATCCCACGACCTGACCGTGGAGGACATCGTCCTGCCGGTGTCGCTGGTGCCCGACGGGGCGGAGTACATGCTGGGCCTCGGTTTCCGAGGCGGCAAGCGTCCGGAGCGCGTCGATTGGAAGTGGAAGATCGAGAACCATCAGGAGGGCGTCTGGCTGGGAGGCGTGCACAAAGGGCTCCAGTACGTGCTCCGCGACGAGAATTACGAGCGGCCGCTCAACACGAACTTCTACCAGAACCAACCGCTGCAGATGCCGCCGTCCTGGTACAACGGCGGCCGCGGCGGGATCCGTATTGAGACGGAAGCCGAGGCGGTGACCGCCATCAACTACTCGGGCGCCCGGAGCCTCTCGGCCGGCGACACGCTGCACTTCAACGTTCGGTTTCTCATCACGCCGTTCAAGCGGATCGATACGCGCCAGCACTTCGACACGCGGTTCGTGCACCAATACGTACCCGTCGATTCGGTCAGAGCGTGGGGGGGCACGGTCGTCAACATCCATCACGCCAACGAGATCAACCCCTATATCAACTACCCGTTCTTCAACCTCGACAAGCAAGCCGCCTACATCGACGAGGCGCACGCGAAAGCGGTGAAGGTCAAGCTCTACTACACCATCCGGGAACTGACCTATAAGGCGCACGAACTGTTCGCGCTTCGCAGTCTGGGGGATGAGATCCTCAACGACGGCGAAGGGGGCGGGCACTCGTGGATGCAGGAGCACCTGGAAAGTGACTACCATTCGGCTTGGCACGCCTGGCGGGTCGACGACGCGGCTATGCTCAACAAAGGCACGTCACGCTGGACGAACTACTATATAGAGGGGCTCGCCTGGTTGGCCGCCAACCAGCACATCGACGGGCTGTACCTGGACGACATCGCCTTTAGCCGCGAGACGGTGAAACGGCTGGTCTCGGTGCTGGACGAGGAGCGCGACGATTGGGTCATCGATCTCCACTCGGCTAACCAGTTCAACGAGCGCGATGGCCACATCAACAGTGCCATGCTGTACATGGAGCATTTCCCCTTCATCACACGCCTCTGGTTCGGGGAGTACTTCGAGTACGATCGAGACGCGGCTTACTGGCTGACCGAGGTGTCGGGTCTACCGTTCGGTCTCATGGGCGAGATGTTGCAGGACGGCGGGCATCCCTATCGGGGCCTGCTGTACGGGATGACCGCCCGCAAGTATGGAAACGTCGATCCGCGGCCGGTCTGGAAGATGATGAACGACTTCGGGATCGCGGAAAGCCGCATGCTGGGCTACTGGCTGGAGGATGCGCCGGTCAGAACGGACAACCCGCGCATTCTTGCGACCACGTACGTCCGCGCGGACCGCGCGCTCATCGCGCTGGCATCCTGGTCCGATCAGGACGAGACCGTTCGCTTAACCGTCGACGCGGCGGCGCTGGGCATGGCATCCGGATGGCGGGCCGTCGCGCCGGCTGTCGCTGGCCTGCAGTCTGCGGCGGACGTAGATCTATCCGCGGTGCCTGTGCCTGCCAACCAGGGATTGTTTGTTAGACTCGTGCCCGCTGGGCGGTAAGCGAAGGCGCGATTCGGTGCCGGGCACAGAACAGTTGTTTACGACTTCGATACGGAAAGGTGATTGGGTCTTTACGAGCGACCGTTATCGTGGATTTGGAGAGAAACGTAGTCGTCTTTTTTGTCGCAGCCGTCGCGGGTGACCGTGGTTCACCCTCGAAGTCGAGATCGGAAGATGCCATCACGGGTAAACGTAGTGAAAGACAGTGTGCTTTGGGTTGCGGCCTTCCTATTCGCGCTCCTTATCTATGCAGGGTTGATTCTCAGCGCCGTCCTCATCCAGCGTCGCAAGGTTGTCGCGAATGGATCCGCGGGTGGCGGCGTCGATTGGTCGTCGCCCGGCGGGCTCTTGGGCAATGAGCGTCTAACGCACGCCTGAGGTTCTGGCCCGTCCGG
>JASFMO010000105.1:0-8814 GCA_050117535.1 Gemmatimonadales bacterium
GAACGGCTCGGCGGTGAACGTGTCTCGTGCCGCGGCGGCGCGCCAGGTCACCGCGTCGCGCGTCTCAACCGCAGCAACCAATGTCGGGGTAGGCGGAAGAATGACCCGCCAACTGCGATTCTCGTTGAGCGCGGCAGACTCGGCGTAGTCAAGGATCTCCGTCCCGACGCGCTCGATGATCCTGTCGCCACGCTCGTTGATCAAGAACATACCTGTCTCGAACTCGCCCCTATCCAGATCAAGGTCCCGAGCCATCTCCTCGAGCGGCAATGCCGCGTGGACCTCAAGCGCGATCTCGTCCACCGACTCGCCACGGAAACGGGCCAACTGCACGGGCAGCTCGAACAGTTCGGGGATCGACGGAATGTTGTCGTACGTCGACGGCGCCAAATACCGGTAGTTGTCGGCGATGAACTTGTAGTCGCCCGCAAAACGCGCGTTCATGTAGCCCGGCATCTGACGGAAGATGAACACCGGACCGTCCTTGCCATAACTCCAGATGATCGAGCGGCGCCCGACGGCGTACGGGTTACCCTGAGAGTAGGGGCTGGCGCCGAAGCTGGCGATCGAGAGCGGTGGACCATAGCGCACGTAGATGATGCCCTGATCGGTCTCCCACCCGCGCAGCCCCGCCTCGGGCGCGGAAAAACGCAGATCCGCATACGCCACCCGAGCCAAGTGCTCCAGTCTCCGCTCGTTGGCATCGGTAAGGTACAGCGGGTCCGTCAAACGCCAGTAGCGCTCATCGTACTCCTCGCGCAGTTCCTCCTCGAGATCGAGGTACAACTCGGCATCCTCACGCCGCATCACCTCGGCAAGACTCTCGACCTGAGACCGCTCAACGTCCGGCAATCGGGCCAAGCCATCCTCGAACGCCTCCCCGGCCTGATCCTCCCGACCGGCGATGTGGAGACCGAGGCCCAGGTAGAGATAGGGCATCGGACGCTCGGGATTGGCCACCTGGAGCCGCCGGCCGATCGCGAGATACTCTCCGAGCCTGTACTCATCGAGCAATTGCCCCATCAAACGGATCGAAGCTCCCACGTGACTCGGATCGTGCCGGATGGCAGCTCGATAATGCTCGATCATCTCCTCTTTCGCGACGTGACCCGAGCCCTGGATCGGCGGCGCCGTCTGCATGTACTCGTTGCCATAGCGAACCGGCCCATCGGTGCCCACCGAGCCGTAGATTCCGGCCGACATCACGTTGTCCTGCGGCGGTCCGCGGTTGAACGGCGTGAAACGTCGGTGCTCCAAAGCCCGGAACCATAGCTCCTTGATATAGCCGAGATAGAAATAAACTTCGGCGAGGACCTCGGGGTCACCGCGCCTCTCCGCCTCATCGAGAGCACGGTTGAACAGGCGCGAGGCATCAACCTTCATATGCTGCTTCATCCGCAGTCGCGCCAGCTCGAGCAGATAGCGCGGCTCTGACGGGCTCAGCTGCAGGGCCTCGAGGAGAGCCTCCTCGGCCTTCAGTCGGTCACGAAAATCCGTCTCTACGGCGCTCGCTCGCTGCGTGTAGAGACGACCGATCTGGTAGTAGGCGTCAGCAAGCTTCGGGTCGGCGTCGCGCGCTTTCTCGAACTCGGCGAAGGCGAGCACGGTGTCGCCTCCCGAGGCATACGCGAGCCCCTGCTCGATATGTCTCCGAGCAACCTGCTCTTGCGCCGCTGCCGCCTGAGCTGACACGAACACACTGGCCGACAGCAGGAGAGTGATGAGGTGCTTCAAAGCCGTGGCCCCTTGTCTTCACCATGTCGAGAACCCGCGCATCTCTAAACTAGGCGACGGGCGCAAAAAGCAAAAGGTCGCCGGCGGGCAAACGCCGTAAACCTTTAACTTCAAATGCGTTAGGCTTTCAGAATCCTCCAGACTAACGCCGGGCCCGCCTGGCTTCGGACCCGGCCGCAGTCCGCGCACGCTCTTGCCGGACTCGCGGAGGGCAACCAAGTTAGCCGACACACTGATCGGAACGCATTCAACCCACGACGACCGGACGATTGGAAAGGCGACTGCCATGATGGGGCTTGAAGGAGCCATTCTCGTTCCCGTTCTGATTCTCGGAAGCGCTGCCATCATCTACTACGGTCTCATCAGCGTACGCCCACGGCAGTTAGAGCGACGCCGCGACGAGGAATAGTCCCGGGACTGACATTCGCTCTGCCCAACTCGGAGGTGGCATGGACAATTTTTTCGAGCGGCTGCGGGCCGAGATCAGCGAGATGCAGGAGCAGGGGGTCCACAAACGGTTGATCCACCTCGACTCGCCACAAGATGCCGTCGTCAAGATCGATGAGCTGGGTGGCGAGGTTATCAACCTCTGCTCGAACAACTATCTCGGCCTCTGCAACACTCCGCAGGTGGTCGAGGCGGGAGCGAAGGCGTACGAGGAGTACGGGGCCGGCACATCGTCGGTCCGTTTCATCTGCGGAACCTTCACCCTCCACCGAGAACTCGAGGCTAAGATCGCACACTTCCTCGGCCTCGAGTCCGCCTTGACGTACGTCTCCTGCTGGAACGCCAACACGGGACTCATGCCTACCGTACTTTCCGAGGACGATGCTCTGATCTCGGACGAACTGAACCACGCATCGATCATCGATGGCGTTCGCATGACGCGTGCGACTCGAAAGATCTACAAGCACTCAGACATGGGTGATTTGGAGAGCGCTCTCAAGGATACGGCCAGCGCGCGAAGCCGCTTCATCATCACCGACGGTGTATTCTCGATGGAGGGTGACATCTGCAAGTTGCCGGACATCTTGGAGCTGGCGGAAAAGTACGACGCCGTAGTCGCCGTGGATGACTCACACGCCACAGGCGTGCTGGGCGAGACGGGGCGCGGGACTCCAGAGCACTACGGGTTGCATGGGCAGGTCCCAGTCATCACGAGCACACTCGGCAAGGCGCTCGGCGGCGCGGCTGGGGGCTTCACCGCCGGACCCGCGGAATTGACCGACTACCTGACACAGCGCTCTCGACCCATGCTGTTTTCCAATGCGCTGCCGCCGGCGACGGCAGCGCACTCGCTGGCCGCCGTTGAACATCTCGAGGCCCACCCCGAACTCGTCCAGAAGCTGAGGAAGAACACCGCCTACTTCCGAGACAAGCTCAAGGAGGCGGGATTCAAGCCGATCGAGGGCCAAACGCCCATAGTACCGATCATCATCGGCGAAACCGCCGAGGCCATTCGGATGAGTCAACTACTTCTAGACGAAGGCGTGTTTGTCATCGGTTTCGGGTATCCGGTCGTCCCGCACGGCACGGCGAGAATTCGCTGTCAGATCTCGGCCGCGCACGAGACCGAACATCTAGACGCTGTCTTGGCCGCCATGAAGAAGGTTGGCGGCCGTCTCGGCATCGTCTGAACGGAACGCCCATGGCACTTGTCGCACCCAGCATCCTGAGCGCCGACTTCACACGTCTCGGCGAACAGATCGCCGCAGCCGAGGCGGGCGGCGCCGACTGGATACACGTAGATGTGATGGACGGCCATTTCGTCCCGAACATCACGATCGGGCCCATGATCGTGGAGGCGGCGCGGAGAGCCACACGTTTGCCTCTCGACGTCCACCTGATGATCGAGGAACCGGACCGTTATTTGAGCGATTTCGTGAACGCCGGCGCGGACTATCTCACCGTGCACCAGGAGACCTGCCCGCACCTCCACCGCACGGTACAGAGAATCCGCGAGCTCGGCGCCAAGCCGGGCGTGGCGGTGAACCCGGCAACACCGGTGGAGTCGCTCGTTGAGATCTTGCCCTTTGTCGACCTGGTGTTGCTCATGACGGTGAATCCCGGGTTTGGTGGGCAGGCCTTCATCTCGGAGTGCATCCCGAAGATCAACCGCCTCAGACGTCACATCGCGAGTTCGGGCGGCCCACAGCCAGAGATAGAGGTAGATGGAGGAATCGACCCCAAGACCGCTCCAGCGGTCGTAGCCGCCGGAGCCACCGTTCTCGTCGCCGGCTCGGCCATCTTCTCTGCCGGTGCTATTCACGACAACATCCAGGCGCTTCGCCGAAGCCTGGCGATCGAGGTCTAGGCAGCTTCGCTTCGCCGCTCGCGGATTGAGGCGTAGTCGCGCCTGCGATTTGTGACCGACGGCGAACGGACCGAATTGGGGACCGGTTCCCTCACGGGTGTTGTTTGGCACTCCCGTAGGGCGGGCGGGTAGATCCGGAGACACGACGCAGGCAGGAGCGAAAGCGAAATGGCCACAGACGGCCTGAGGCTGAGCAAGAGCGCGCTCGACGCCATCCGCCGACACGTCGAGGCTTCGTACCCGGATGAGGCCTGCGGCGGATTGCTCGGCGGGGATGACGGCGGGGGGAATCTCCGGGTGCCGACGGCGCAGCCGATGGCCAACAGGCGGAAGGATAGGTGCGACCGCCGCTTTCTCATCGGCCCTGCGGATGTCACGGGTCTCGAGCGGCGCGCCCGGGCTTCGGGGCTGGAGGTCCTCGGGTACTACCACTCTCACCCGGATGGACCTCCTCTGCCCTCGGCCTACGATCAGGAACATGCGTGGCCGTGGTACGTCCATCTGATCGTGAGCGTCCGGCTCGGCAGCGCCACCGGGGTGCGCGCTTGGAGGCTGGCCGCCGGAAACCGCCGACTCGAGCCGATCCGTCTATTTTTGGAGGTTTGATTGAATCGACTGGAACACAAAGGGCGATGCCGACCATTAGGGTGATTCTACCGACTCCACTTCGCGCGCTGGCGGGTGGGCAAGCCAATGTCCGGTTGGCGGCCTCGACCGTGAGCGAGGCGCTGGCCGAGCTTTCGACTCGCCACCCAAACCTCAGACGTCACCTTTACGGCGACGACGGGACGTTGCGTCGCTTCGTGAACATCTACCTGAACGACGGCGACATCCGCTACCTTGAGGACGGAACGCAAGCCGCGCTTCGCGACGGCGACGAGATCAGAATCGTGCCCTCGATCGCCGGCGGAGCCGAGACCGCTAAATCGAGCGCGCCGGGAATGAACGAAGCTGAGCTCAGACGCTACGCTCGCCACATCATCCTGCCCGAGGTCGGCACGGAGGGGCAAGAGCGGCTCAGACGGTCGAGGGTCCTCATAGTCGGTGCCGGGGGACTGGGCTCGCCTGCCTCACTCTACCTGGCAGCCGCCGGCGTCGGCACGCTTGGCATAGTGGACTTCGACGTCGTCGAGTACAGCAACCTCCAGCGCCAGATCATACACGGCACAGCGGATGTCGGGCGCTCGAAACTGGATTCGGCCCGCGACAGTCTCCATGCGATCAACCCAGAAGTCACCGTCGAGCGGCACGAATCGCGGCTGACGTCTGACAATGCGCTTCAGATCATCGAGCCCTATGACGTCGTCGTGGACGGGACGGACAACTTCCCGACGCGATACCTGGTCAACGATGCCTGTGTCCTACTGGGAAAACCGAACGTCTATGGGTCGATCTTCCGATTCGAGGGCCAAGCTTCCGTGTTCTTCGCCGCTCGCGGGCCCTGCTACCGCTGTCTGTTTCGCGAGCCACCCCCGCCGGGTCTCGTACCGTCGTGCGCCGAAGCTGGCGTGCTCGGGGTCTTGCCGGGTATCATCGGCGCCATTCAGGCGAACGAGGCGATCAAGCTCATACTGGAGCAAGGCGATCCGCTGATCGGGCGGCTCCTGCTCTTCGATGCGCTGAGCATGAGGTTTCGCGAATTGCACTTGCGCAAGGACCGCGAGTGCCCCATCTGCGGCGACGAGCCCACGGTCCGTGAGCTGATCGACTACGAGGAATTCTGTGGGGTTAGTGCTTCCGAGGCGCTGCCCGGGCCGTCCGCAAGCGTACCTACCATCTCGGCCAGAAGACTGAAGGCACGCCTCGACGCCGGCGACCCCATTCGAGTGATCGATGTCCGAGAGCCGTTCGAGCTGAGGATCTGCCGTCTGGACGTGGCGGACGCGATCCCGATGCGGGCACTGCCCAGCCGCATCAACGAGCTGAGCCGGGCTGAGGAGCTGGTCGTGGTCTGTCGCAACGGGCACCGGAGCGCCGACGTTGTGCGCTTCTTGCGTGAACGAGGATTCGCACGCGCCTACAACCTGGATGGAGGATTACGCGCCTGGTCGGACGACGTAGATCCGTGCATGCCTCGATACTGACGAGCCGTGTCCTGAGGCGGTCAACCGACGGGCAGCGCTAGCCGCTAGCGGTGAGACAGATCATATACCCACGATCCGTGCCCAAGTCGCATTCCTACTTTGACGGTGAGCCGCTCGTGCTCGCGCACCGCGGCGCCTCCGCTTATGCGCCCGATCATACGCTCAAAGCCATCGAACTCGCCATCGAGCACGGCGCCGACGTCATCGAGGCCGATGTACACTTGTCCCGCGATGGGCAACCGGTCCTACACCATAGCGGCGACCTAGCCGAGAACACGGAGGAGACCGGACCCCTCAAGGCGCGTACGCTGGACGAGCTGCGGCGACTCGACGCGGGATTCCGCTTTACGAGGGATGGCGGAGCGAACTTCCCGTATCGCGGCGCTGGACACCGGATCATCACGCTGGCGGAAGCGCTGGAGAGCTTTCCAGACACGCGCTTCAACCTCGACATCAAAAAGCGCCGAGCGGCCGTGCCGACGCGACAAGTGATCAACGGGCACGGAGCCGCCGACCGGGTCCTTATCGCTTCCTTCTACTCGTGGCAACGCAGTCCGGCGCTGGTCGGCTATCGGGGCCTTCGCAGCGTGACTCAGGATCAGATGCTAGCCTTCATGCTGCTCTACTGGACTCGACTCGATGGACTGTGGACAGCCAACGTCGACGCCTTCCAGGTACCCGAAACGCATCGGGGGTTACGCGTGGTGACGCCGCGACTGGTGCGGCGTGCCCATCAGCTAGGAATCCGTGTCCACGTCTGGACCGTTGATGACGAGTCCGACATGGACCGGTTGCTCAGTTGGGGTGTGGACGGCATCATCACCAAGAAGCCCGATCTGGCCGTCCGAGCGCGAGCCCGCGCTCTCGGCTAGCCGACATGGGCACGAATGCCCGGTCGTCTAAACACTGTGACCAAGCCAACTGGGGGTGTCATGTTCGGGAAGCCCCTCTTTCGAACGCTTGCGATCCCCATCATCGTGAGCCTGATGGTACCAGAGACCTACGCACAAACCGATCGGCCGCGCGCACGCGACCTAGGTATTGCCCCCGGGATATTCCAGCCCGGACCGCACAATGCGATTACCGACGTCACGGACGTGCGGGTGGGCCATACCACCGTATGGCAGGGTGACTCCATCCGCACCGGCGTCACGGTCATTCTTCCCCACGCCGGCAACGTCTTCAGGGAGCGTGTTCCGGCGGCCATGGTCGTCGCCAACGGCTTCGGCAAACTTCTGGGCATCACACAGGTTCAGGAGCTTGGGGAGCTCGAGACTCCGATCGCGCTTACCTGCACACTGTGCGTTTGGCGCGTAGCCGATGCGATGGTTGACTACCTGCTTGCGCAACCCGGGATGCAAGGGGTACGCTCGATCAATCCCGTCGTCGGCGAAACGAACGATGGCTACCTCAACGACATCCGGGCGCGGCCGATCAGACCCGAGCACGTCGTCAGTGCGCTGGAATCCGCCGTGGGCGGCCCCGTGGCTGAGGGCGCCGTGGGGGCTGGAACCGGCACACGAGCATTCGGCTGGAAGGGCGGTATCGGGACGAGCTCCCGCCTTCTCGCCGAAACCCTCGGGGGCTGGACCGTGGGCGTGTTGGTCCAGTCCAACTTCGGCGGGATTCTGCAGATTCTCGGCGCTCCGGTAGGAGTTGAATTGGGACGCTACATCTTCCGCGAGCAGGTGGAGGGCAGAGGCGCCAACGGTGATGACAGCGACCGGGGAGACGGCTCGATCATGGTCGTCGTGGCGACCGACGCGCCGCTGTCGAACCGAAATCTCGAGCGACTGGCTTCGCGCGCTGTTCTCGGCCTAGCCCGCACGGGCGCACCCGGCACGAATGGCAGCGGAGACTACGTCATCGCGTTTTCCAACGCGCAGTCCGTGCGGCGGCCGGCCGGTGATCGGGGCACGAGAGAAGTCAGCGAGTTGCCGAACGACGCCATGTCGGCTCTCTTCCAGGCCGTTGTGGAAGCGACGGAAGAGGCAGTCTACAACTCTCTATTCAAAGCCGTTACAGTGAGTGGCCATCGGGGCACCTCGGAAGCGCTGCCGATCGACAGGACGGTCGAGATACTCACCGGGCACGGCTTTCTGAGGAGATAGAGCATGGCAGGTTCGCCAGAAGATCGCACGACCGGCAGTGAACGCCGGCGCAACTACGAGCTGCGAGAGCGGTTGGACGAGATCGTCGCCCTGGCGCGGAAGCTGAGCCAGGACGGCACGGCCATGTCCCGTGAGGAGCTCGACAGCGTTCGCGCTCGGATCGAATGGCTTTCCGAGGAGATTTGGGCAGCCGCCGTATACGGACCGCTGGAGTAGAGCAGCCTGCCCGCGAGGCAAACCTCGATCGGGCGGGCCGACTTCGACGGCGAGTGCCAGACTAGACAGCAGTGACGGCCGACCGGTAGTCGCCCGCCAGTAGAGCGTCCCTGACAGCTTTGCAGATCTCGACCCCGGAGCGTGTTTGTGCCTCACGGGTCGCGGCGCCGAGGTGCGGCACGGCTAACACGTTTTCAAACCGCAGCAAACGGCATTCTCCGGGTGGCTCGTGCTCGAATACGTCGAGCGCGGCACCGGCAAGCTGCCCGGCTTCGAGCGCCGCAGCGAGCGCTGATTCGTCGACCACTCCGCCGCGCGCGGCGTTGATCAGATAAGCCGTCAACTTCATCCGGGC